>JAGNOM010000143.1 GCA_017990155.1 Propionivibrio sp.
CGTGCAGCGACTGGCTGACCGGCATTGTCAGCGGCGCCAATTCGATGCCGCGCACCTGCCACTTCGGGTCGTATTCAAAGACGTAATAGCCGAGACCGGGGTCGATCGAGACGCCGCCAACGGTGGCCCCCCAGGCGCGGACTTCGATCAGATCGACGGGACGATACACGGCTTACTCCTCTGCACCGGCTTTACGCGGTCGATAGACCCGGCGCCGGGGCGTGTTCTTCGACTGCGCCCTGAGCATCTGCATCGGGCTGACGCTGACCTTGGGCGCCAGTGCTTCCAGCCAGTCGGTCCGCTCTAGCGCGCGGGCAACCTTGATCAGTGTCTTGAGCGACGATCCCTTGCCGCCTTCAAGATTCTTCAACGCACCAACGCTGATGCCGGCGCGTTCGGCGAGTTCGGTTTGTTCCTGGTTGGACCGAATCCGCATCGCCCGGAATTGCTCGCCGAGATAGCTTTCCCAGTCGTCTGTTGGTGAATTTAGCTTCATTGCAATAGCCAGAAAAATATCTACGAAACAACAATTGTCTTTGTATGGAAATAATTGTAGCTATTGAGCTAATAAATACAAGCTGGTGCATGAATCGCCGTGATTCATGATCGCTCTCGACGCGAAGACGGCAGCTATCAATCCTTTTTTTACATGCGATTGCGCGGAATTTTTCATGTCTTTCTTCAAATGCCGGCCATCTTCATTTGAGCAGGCCCGGCAATTGCTAAGGAAGGGTTGAACCAACTTCAAGTAAACTTGTCGCCGATCGCCGCAATTGGGCATGGCGAATTTCAACATTCAGCCTGTCTTCAGGCCCGTTATTTAGTACATATTTCCGCGAAAGAGAGCGATAGATGAGTTCAGGTTTCACGCAAACGTTCCTGGTAACACCGGCCCGGCAGGCGGTTGGATTGACGTCGGTGGCATTGGGAATCGTGCGCGCACTGCAACGGCTGGGTGTTGACGCCGGGTTTGCCAAGCCGGTCGATCAGGATATTACCGACAACTCCGAGTTCTTCGCCCGTACGCTCTTCCAGCTTCCGGTGCCCGAACCCCTCTCGTTGCAGGAGACGGCGGAACGCATTGCCGCCAATCAGAACAGCGAATTGATGGAAGATATCGTTACCCTGTGCATGCGCGCGGGGGAAGGTACGGGCGTTCTGGTCGTCGAAGGATTGCACACTGACTCGTCGCATTCCTTCGCTTCGCAGCTCAACGTGGACATCGCCAGCAGCCTCAAAGCCGAAGTGATCGTCGTTGCCGACGCCTCTGTACCGAACGCCGTCGCCGATCTGCGCCTGAACATCAGCCAGTTCCGGAACGAAGGCTGCAAGGTCGCTGGAGTCATCTTCAACAAGGCGCCGGAAGGTTTCGATGTCGAAGAGGCCAAGCGTTGCCTCGGCAAGACGCGAGTCTGGGGCGTTATCCGCAACAACCCGGTGTTCCGGTCGCCGCGCACGCTCGACATCGCGCAGCACCTGCACGCGGAAGTCGTCGCGGCTGGAGAGATCGCCACGCGTCGCGTCCATGAAACGATGATTGCTGAACGCTCGGTCGCTGAGTCGATCCCGCGCCTGCGTCCCGGCACGCTGATCGTCACATCCGGCGACCGGGACGACATCATCCTCGCCTCGGCCCTGGCGGCCAGTCGCGGTGTCGAACTGGCCGGTTTGCTGTTGACGCATTCGACGTCGATCACGCCGCAGGTCATGGAACTCGCCGCGCCGGCACTCAACACCGGGCTGCCGATCCTGCGCACCGGAGATGACAGCTTCGTGACCGCGCGCCGCATAAGCAACATTCCCGACGCTGTCCCGCATGAAGACCTGGCGCGCATGAACACCGTGCTCGATGCCATCGCCGAGCAACTTGATACCAATACGATCTCCGCGTCCTTTCATATGCCGGAAACGACGAAGCTCTCGCCGCCGGCGTTCCGCTACCAGCTCATTCAGAAAGCGCGTTCTGCAGTCAAACGCATCGTTCTTCCGGAAGGCGAGGAGCCGAGAACGGTGCGCGCCGCTGCCATCTGCGAGGAAAAGGGGATCGCGCGTTGCGTCCTGCTCGGCAAGCGCGAGGCCATCGAAGGCGTGGCCGCCTCGCAAGGCATCACCTTGCCGCCGACCATCGAGATCCTCGATCCGGACGTGATTCGCGGCCAGTACATCGCGCCAATGGTCGAGCTGCGCAAGTCGAAGGGGCTGACGGTGCAGCAGGCCGAAGCGCTACTGGAAGATACGGTGGTGCTGGGTACCATGATGCTGGCGATCGACGAAGTCGATGGTCTCGTCTCAGGTGCCGTCCACACTACCGCCAGCACGGTGCGTCCGGCCTTGCAGTTGATCAAGACGGCGCACGGCTCGTCGATTGTCTCGTCGGTGTTCTTCATGCTCATGCCCGATCAGGTACTGGTTTATGGCGACTGCGCGATCAACCCGGCGCCAACAGCAGCGCAACTCGCCGAAATCGCCAAGCAGAGCGCGGATAGCGCGACCGCCTTCGGCATCACGCCTAAAGTCGCGATGATCAGCTACAGCACCGGCGTTTCGGGAGCAGGCGAGGACGTCGAAAAGGTTCGCGAAGCCACCGAGATCGCACACGCCAAGTATCCCGATCTCGTGCTTGACGGTCCTTTGCAGTATGACGCCGCTTCGGTCATCGAAGTCGGCCGGCAGAAGGCGCCGGGCAGCCCCGTTGCCGGTCAGGCGACGGTATTCGTATTCCCCGACCTCAATACCGGGAACACGACCTACAAGGCCGTCCAGCGCAGCGCCAACGTCGTTTCGGTCGGCCCGATGCTGCAAGGTCTGCGCAAGCCGGTCAACGACCTTTCGCGCGGCGCGCTCGTCGACGACATCGTGTTCACCATCGCGCTGACGGCGATCCAGGCGCAGCAGATCGTTAAGGGTGGGGCAGCGGCATAGGAAGTCGACCGATTAGCCAAAAATCGGGGCAAAACAGGCGTGTCAAGACTTGACTTATTAACAGTCTCTGATCCACGCCTGTTTTTCCTGACAGAACAAGGGTTTACTGTTCGTGATTCGATTGAAAATCTAATAATATCGAATAATCAACGAGTTACTGTTTTGATTAACAAAACCGCAACGTAACTGAAACCCTTGCTTGGCGGGCTTTTTGCCCTTCAGTACAGGGTTCGTCCACAGAGTTATCCACAGAAAATGTGGACAAGAAAAAGTCCTGTCTATGGATGATGGCCTTACTTCCATCAGTTAAGGTAACTCCTCAACTGAATATGCCGTTCGGCGTAGCTGAATGGGTTGCCGCGATACAATTCAACCCTCCCAGAATCGACTACCGCACAGGACTGTTCATGATTTCCAGCATCAAGGGCTTCTTCAGCCAGTTCATCGAACCCGGAACCAAACAAGCCGAGGCAAACGACGCGAAGGCGTTGCAGATCGCGACGGCGGCCCTGCTGGTCGAGATGATGCGCATGGACAAGCACATCGCCGCAGAAGAGCGGGCATCGATCGTCAAGACGCTGCGCGAACAGTTCAGCCTCGAGCCGGAACAACTGGAGACGCTGCTGGAACTGGCCGAGGAGGAGGCACGGCAGGCCACCAGCTACTACCAGTTCACGTCGTTGATCAACAAGAGCTGCAGTGCCGAGCAGAAGAACCAGATCATCGAGAACCTGTGGCATATCGCGATGTGCGATGGCCATATCGACGCACACGAGAATCACATGATGCGCAAGATCGCCGACCTGTTGTATGTCGGCCACGCCGACTACATCGCCGCCAAGCAGCGGGCACGGCTATCGGCGGGTTTGCCGCAGGCGTAGAGGTGAAGCTGTAAGCGCGGCTAGAGGCTGCGGACGCGCACCGAGACGGTCAGCGCCGGAAGTTGTCCGGCCGGACCAACAAAACTCCCCGATACTGGCGGCACCGCTTCTGGATGCCGGCCCACGGCGACCGGAATGTGCTGATTGCCGGTGACCAGCCCACTGGTCGGGTCGAAGCCTTTCCAGCCGGGGCCGGGCAGGTAGACTTCGGCCCAGGCATGGGTCGTGGCATTCCCCGACTCGTAGTCCGGCATATGCAGGTAACCGCTGACAAAACGGCTGGCAAGGCCCATGTAGCGGCAGGCCTCCATGAACAGCGCCGCGAAGTCGCGACAGGAACCGCTGTTCAGCGCCAGTGTGGTCGCAGGCGACTGGACGCCTTCCTCTTCGCGCACCCTGTAGCTGAAACGATTGGCGATTTCGCAGTTCAGCCGCGCGAGCAGGGGGAAGGTTTCGATCGGTCGCTGCAGCAAGCCGAGGCCGTCCAGCCAGTGGTGCAGGGCCGTCAGATCATCGGGATAAACGCAGATTTCAAACGGCGCGAGATCGGCTTGCTCGTCGTTGAGGTAAGCGAACGGATAACTGACCGCATAGTCCTCGAGCAGGAAGTCGAGCGGCGCGTCCTCATAGACCGATATATTCAGGTCGCTGACGATGTGCACGGTATCCGACATCTCGGCGAACGTGACCGTGGCCACGGAGTTGCCCAGCGCGTCTCGGTACCAGCGGACGCTGTGTGCGGGGGAAATATCGAGCCGCGAGGACTCGATTCTCAGGCCGTGGCTCTCAAGCGGCCGCAAACGCAGGCGATGTGGCAGCAGCGTGACCGGTACGTTGAACCGGTACTCGGTGGTATGAACGATATTGAGCTGTCGCATTCCTGTCTCACCGTACCTTCCGTTGTGCGTCGTCTGGAGTGACCCAGTATAGGGGCTCCGGTCGACAGAACCCGCTCTATTGGTGCGTTCAGAGAACTCGCAGCACCTATCCGGTGCGTCGCATGACCCAATCGGGTGATTCGGATGCAGGAGTCCAACAAATACGTAGACACCGGAGGTGGCTCGGCTCTTGCTCTAGGACTCACGACCCACCGACCCATTCGCCTCGGAGCCCGCCGTGCCAATCAAAGTTGCCCTCAATCATGTCACGCACTACCGCTACGACCGACCGGTCAGCCTCTCGCCGCAAGTCGTTCGCCTGCGCCCGGCACCGCACTCGCGCACACCGATTCTCAGCTACTCGCTGAAAGTCACGCCCAGCCAGCACTTCATCAACTGGCAACAGGACCCGCAGTCCAATTTCCTGGCGCGGCTGGTCTTCCCCGAAAAGACGCGCGAATTTCGCATCGAGGTCGATCTGGTCGCCGAGTTGTCAGTGATCAATCCGTTCGACTTCTTCCCCGAACCGTACGCGACGAAGTTTCCGTTCAAGTACGAAGAGACCTTGCGCGAGGAACTGAAACCCTACCTGGAGACTGCGGAAGCGAGCGAGCGGGTTCGCGCTTTTGTCGATGCGATTCCACTCGCACCCATGGGCAGCGTGGATTTTCTGGTCGATGTCAACCGTCGCGTGCAAAACGTTGTCGGCTACGTCATTCGCATGGAGCCCGGGGTGCAGACGCCGGAGGAAACGCTCGAACTGGGGACGGGATCGTGCCGCGATTCGGCGTGGCTGCTCGTGCAGATATTGCGCCAGTTGGGCTTGGCGGCACGCTTTGTCTCCGGTTATCTGATCCAGCTCGTGCCCGACGTGAAGTCGCTCGACGGTCCTTCCGGGACAGAGGTCGATTTTACCGATCTGCACGCGTGGTGCGAGGTCTATCTGCCGGGCGCAGGGTGGATCGGGCTTGATCCGACCTCGGGACTGTTCGCCGGCGAAGGGCATATCCCGGTAGCGTGCTCGCCGCAACCGTCGTCGGCGTCGCCGATCACCGGCTTTACGGACGAATGCGAGTGCGAATTCGAACACAGTATGAGTGTCGAGCGCGTGTGGGAAGCGCCGCGCGTGACCAAGCCTTACAGCGACGAGCAATGGGCGCAGATTGAAGCGCTCGGGCACCACATCGACGCCGATCTCGCCGCTGGCGACGTGCGCCTGACGATGGGCGGCGAACCGACCTTTGTCTCGATCGACGACCGTGACGGTGCGGAATGGAGCACCGACGCCATGGGGCCGACGAAGCGCAAGCTGGCCGCCGAGGTGTTTCACCGTCTGCGCGAGAAGTATGCGCCGCAGGGGCTGGCGCACTTCGGCCAGGGGAAGTGGTATCCCGGCGAACAATTGCCGCGCTGGTCGCTGAACTGCTTCTGGCGGCGCGACGGGCAGCCGGTTTGGAGCAACCCGGCACTCTGCGCCGACGAAACGCATGACTACGGGGCTGACGAGATACTCGCCGGCCGCTTCCTGCGCGAACTGGCGCAGCGGTTGGGGCTGGATTCGAAGTACGTTTTCCCGGCCTACGAGGATGCCTTCTATTACCTGTGGCGCGAGAATCGCCTTCCGATCAATGTCGATCCGCACGACGCACGCCTGGATGATCCACTCGAACGCGCCCGTCTGGCGGCTGTGTTCGAGCAGGGGCTCGACGCGGTCATCGGCCACGTGTTGCCCGTCATGCGCCATCCCAAAGGCAAGGGCGGCTGGCAGACCGGGCCGTGGTTCCCGCGCAGCGGCCGGTGTTTCCTGGTTCCTGGCGATTCACCGGTTGGCTACCGACTGCCGTTGGCGACGCAGCCGTGGGTGGCCAAGAGCGACTATCCCTACACTCACGCACCGGACCCGACAAAGGATTTCTCACCGTTGCCGGCGCACACCGAGCTACGCGGAAAAGTCGTTGCCGCGATCAGGCCGGCAGTCAGCCAAAGGATCGACGTTCCACCCAGACCCAAAGAGTCCGCCGTCGGAATCACGCGCACGGCGATTTCGACGCAGGCGCGTAACGGCGTGCTTTATGTCTTCATGCCGCCAACCGACTGCCTCGATGATTACCTGGAACTGATCGCGGCCGTCGAGGCAACCGCCGACGCTTTGGCATCGCCGGTGATCGTCGAAGGTTACGAACCGCCGTCCGATCCACGCCTGACCAACTTCCGCGTCACGCCCGACCCCGGCGTCATCGAGGTCAATATTCAGCCCTGTGCCAGCTGGGACGAACTCGTCGAGCGCACCACGCACCTCTACGAGATCGCGCACCTGTCGCGGCTGACCAGCGAGAAGTTCATGCTCGACGGCCGCCACACCGGAACCGGCGGCGGAAATCACTTCGTTTTTGGCGCACAGAAGGCGATTGATTCACCTTTTCTTCGCCGTCCCGATCTGCTGCGCAGTCTGATCAGCTACTGGCACAACCACCCGTCGTTGTCGTACCTGTTCTCCGGGCTGTTCATTGGCCCGACCAGCCAGGCGCCGCGCGTCGATGAGGCGCGCAACGATTCGGTCTACGAACTGGAAATCGCCTTCAGCCAGTTCCCGGAACCGGGCAAGGAGGTTGCTCCGTGGCTGATCGACCGCCTGCTGCGCAACC
>JAGNOM010000144.1:0-3435 GCA_017990155.1 Propionivibrio sp.
CATCAAGTCGCAGTCCAACGGATCGCCCGTTACCGGTCAGATTACCTTGCGCACGCGGGTGGCGCGCCAGGTGACGCTGGCCAAGAAGCGTCACCGGCTGGCGCTGGAGGTGCAGGTCATCGACAATGGACCGGGCATCCCGGACGACATTCGCGAGCGCATGTTCTATCCGCTAGTTTCAGGTCGCGAGGGTGGGAGTGGGCTGGGGCTGACGCTGGCGCAGAGTTTCGTGCAGCAGCATCAGGGGACGATCGACTGTGAGAGCCGTCCAGGCTACACCTGCTTTTCGATCCGGATGCCGCTTGCCGCAAGCTGATCGGGGGCAGTAGGTGACTTGTGGCAAGCTATTTGCTAGAGGCTCTTTACATCCCATTCATGAGGTCCGGAGAATCAATGAAACCTGTTTGGATTGTCGATGACGACAAATCGATTCGCTGGGTACTCGAAAAGACACTGGCGCGTGAGCAGATCCCATTCAAGAGTTTCCCTTCGGCGAGCGAAGCGCTGTCGCAACTTGATCTCGGCGCCGAGCCGCCGCAGGTTCTGGTGTCGGACATCCGCATGCCCGGCGAGTCGGGGCTTGATTTGCTGAAGCAGGTCAAACTGCGCTTCCCGTCACTGCCGGTCATCATCATGACCGCGTACTCGGATCTCGACAGCGCGGTGGCGGCTTTTCAGGGTGGCGCGTTCGAATACCTGCCCAAGCCGTTTGACGTTGATCAGGCGCTGGAACTGATTCGCCGCGCGCTCGACGAGAGCATGCACCAGGCTGGTGCGTCGGGCGAGGTCGAGCTGGTCCCGGAAATCCTCGGCCAGGCGCCGGCGATGCAGGAAGTCTTTCGCGCCATCGGTCGCCTGAGCCAGTCGAATGCGACGGTGATGATCACTGGCGAGTCCGGCACCGGGAAGGAACTCGTGGCGCACGCCGTGCATCGTCACAGTCCGCGCTCGGACAAACCCTTTATCGCCATCAACACGGCGGCGATTCCGCGCGACCTACTCGAATCCGAGCTGTTCGGGCACGAGCGCGGTGCATTCACCGGCGCGGCGACGCAGCGGCGCGGTCGTTTCGAGCAGGCCGAGGGCGGCACGCTTTTCCTCGACGAGATCGGCGACATGCCAGCCGAACTGCAGACGCGCTTGCTGCGCGTGCTTTCCGACGGCAACTACTATCGGGTCGGCGGCCATTCGCCGATCAAGGCGAACGTCCGCATCATTGCCGCGACGCACCAGAATCTTGAAGCGCGGGTCAAGGAGAACCTCTTTCGCGAAGACCTGTTTCACCGCTTGAACGTGATCCGCGTGCGTCTGCCGAGTCTGCGCGAACGGCGCGAAGATATCCCGATCCTCGCGCGTCATTTTCTGCAGAAAAGCGCGCAGGAACTCGGCGTCGACGCCAAGCGTTTTTCCGAGGCTGCATTGCGGCATCTGGCCTCGCTCGATTTTCCCGGCAATGTCCGTCAGCTTGAGAACATCTGCCACTGGCTGACGGTCATGGCGCCGGGGCAGCAGGTCGATCTCGCCGATCTTCCTCCCGAGCTGCGCGATTGTGCGCCGACGGCGGTCGCGTCGGATTGGGAGAGCGCGCTGGCGCAGGAGGCGGATCGTCTGCTTGCCGGCGGCGAGGGGTCGGTGCATGAAAAGCTGACTGACCGTTTCGAGCGCATTCTGATCACGCGCGCGCTGGCGCACACTGGTGGGCGGCGGATCGAGGCGGCCTTGGCTCTGGGCATCGGGCGTAACACCATCACGCGCAAGATTCAGGAACTGGGTCTGGAAGGTGGGCGGGGCGAGGAGAGCGATCGGCCCGAAGGCTGAGTCCAGCCGGACCGCCTATCAATCAAATGGGTTTGTTGGGAGATTTGACCGTTGAGTCGCAGACGGCTTGATCGCCGTCGCCGTTTGACGGTCTTTCCGGGATAATGTGGCCTCCGGTTCGAGTCGACCGGTATTTCGCGATGAAACGCCCATGAAACCCAAGACTGTTCCTCTGCTGCCGACAAACCGCCCGTGCATGGATGGCCAGGCTGCGAAATCCTATGCCCCTTGATCCGAACGCTCGCCTGATCGAACCAGCGCGTCTGCAAGCCCTGCTCGGGGATGCGAGCGGCCGTTTCGACGTCGATTCGCTGGCTGAGTGCGCGTCGACCAATACCGAACTGCTCGTGCATGCCGAACGCGGTGCGCCTTCGGGCAGCGTCCTCGTCGCCGACCGCCAGACCGCCGGGCGCGGTAGTCGCGGGCGAAGCTGGCTGGCATCGCCCGAAGCCAGCCTGACGTTTTCCGTGCTCTGGCGTTTTGAGGGCGGACTCGAGCGCATGTCGGGCTTGTCGCTGGCCGTCGGCGTCGCAGTCGTCGAGGCGCTTGAAGCCTGCGGCGCTGCGGGCGTCAAGCTCAAATGGCCAAACGACATCCTCCACCAGGATGCCAAACTCGGCGGCATCCTCGTCGAGCTGCACAACGAGTTGAACAACGAACGGCGTGACGATGGCTACGGTGATGCGAGTTCAGCGATGGCCGTCATCGGCATCGGCCTGAATCTCTTGTTGCCCGACCACATCGGCGAAGGCGATGGCTTTATGTTGCCGCCGGCGGCGCTTGAGCGGGCTGTTTCGCCGCTGCCCGAGCGTCACGACCTCTTCGCGCAGATGCTGATCGCGCTCGCCCGTGTCTTTGACCGCTTTGCCTGCGACGGTTTTGGCGCGCTGCGCGAGCAGTGGCAAGCGCGACACGCTTGGCAGGATTTGCCGGTGCGCATGATGCGCGATGGACGTGTGCTGAAGGAAGGTCTTTGTCTCGGCGCCGACGATGACGGCGCGCTGCTCGTGCGCACGGTGGAAGGCGTCGAGCGCTGTCTGTCGGGTGATCTCTCGATTCGGCCGCGATGAGTACCCCAACCATGATTGCTATCGATGCCGGAAACACGCGCATCAAGTGGGGCGTACACGATGCGACGGGGTGGGTTGGGCGTGGCGCGTTGCCGACCGCTGACGCCGCTCGCCTGCGCGAGCAGGCCGGCGATTGGCCGCAAGAAGCGCAAATCCTGGCCTGCAACGTGGCCGGGGCGTCGGTCGAGGGTGAAATGACGTCAGCGCTGGCGGGTCGTTTCGCACCGATTCGCTGGCTGCGTTCAAGCGCCGAGACCTGTGGCGTGCGCAACAACTACGATGAACCGACGCGTCTTGGCGCCGACCGCTGGGCGGCGATGATCGGCGCGCGCGGGCGGGTGCAGGGTGCGTGTCTCGTCGTCTGCGCCGGCACGGCGACGACGGTCGACTGGCTCGCTGCGGACGGCGAGTTTCGCGGCGGCTTGATTCTTCCCGGTGTCGATCTGATGCGGACCTCGCTGGCAAGGAACACGGCGCAACTGCCGCTCGCTGACGGTCACTTCAGCATCGCGCCGCGCAACACCGCAGATGCCATCTTCACCGGCTG
>JAGNOM010000144.1:3535-7269 GCA_017990155.1 Propionivibrio sp.
GACCCGACGAAGTTCTACAAGGAGGTTTCAGGAACGCGCGACCGTTACGGCGTCGATGACCTCGACGGCCAGTTGCGCAATACCGTGATCGCGGCGATGACCGACCTTTTCGGCGACTCGGGCGTCTCTTTCGTGGACATGGCGTCCAACCAGGACGCCTTGGCTCAGGCGCTGACTTGGAAGATGAAACCGGTGTTCGAGCGCTACGGACTGTCGCTCGACAGCTTTGTCGTGCAGAACGTTTCGCTGCCCGAAGAACTGCAGAAGATGCTCGACAAGCGTATCAGCGTGAACATGATGGGCGGCATGCACGCCTACACGCAGCTGCAGACGGCCGATGCCATCCCGCTCGCCGCGCAGAACGAAGGCGGCATGGCCGGCATCGGCGCCGGACTGGGTGCCGGCATGACCATCGGACAGGGCATGGCGCAGTCGATGACGCAGGCCATGCAGCCAGTTCAGTCGGGTGTTGCAGCCGTGACCACGCCAGCTTCGTCGGTCAGCGCCGACGAGGTCGTCGCGACGCTCGAAAAGCTGCACGGACTGGTGACCAAGGGCATCCTCTCGCAAGCGGAGTTCGACTCCAAGAAGCTAGAGTTGCTGGGGAAGCTGGTTTAACGCTCCGGCTTTTGCGTTCGACCGGCCGGCCGTGAAAACCGCCTAATGTTCTTCCGGAGGTGCGCCGCTCGGCGGCGTCGCTGTACGCCGCGAGCCTTGCGCATGCTGCATGAGACCCTGGCCACGGCTATACTGGCGTCTTTCTGGCCAACACTCATCTTCAGGGAGCTTTGATGGAATCGCTGCGCTTCGTTTTGCCCCAATCCGAAATTCCGACGCACTGGTACAACGTCGTCGCCGATATGCCGAACGCACCGTTGCCGCCGCTCGGCCCGGACGGCAACCCGGCCACACCGGAGCAGATGAGCGCGATTTTTCCGATGGCGATCCTCGAACAGGAAATGTCGGCCGAGCGCTGGATTCCGATTCCGCAGGAAGTGCGCGAAATCTACCGCCTGTGGCGTCCGTCGCCCCTGGTTCGAGCGATCCGTCTGGAGCAGATGCTCGGTACCCCGGCCAGGATTTACTACAAGAATGAAGGCGTTTCGCCGGCCGGTTCACACAAGCCGAATACCGCCGTCGCACAGGCGTATTACAACAAACAGGCAGGCATCAAGCGCATCACCACAGAAACCGGCGCCGGCCAGTGGGGCTGTTCGATGGCGCTCGCCGGCCAGATGTTCGGGCTCGAAGTCCGCGTCTATATGGTCAAGGTCAGCTATGGGCAAAAGCCTTACCGCCGTTCGATGATGCAGACTTGGGGCGCAGAAGTCTTTGCTAGCCCGTCGAACATGACGGAAACCGGCCGCGCCGCGCTGGCTGTGGATCCGGACAATCAAGGCTCGCTCGGTCTGGCGATTTCGGAAGCCGTCGAAGAAGCCGCGTCGCGCGCCGACACCAACTACGCGCTTGGCTCGGTGCTCAATCACGTGGCCCTGCATCAGACGATCATCGGCCTTGAAACAAAGAAGCAGTTCGACATGGCCGGCGACTGGCCGGATGTCATCTTCGCGCCCTGTGGCGGCGGTTCGTCTTTCGCCGGCATGGCCTTCCCGTTCGTCGCCGACAACGCGGCCGGCGGCCGCAATGGCAAGCCGGTGCGCCTGGTTGCCGTTGAACCGGCCTCGTGCCCGTCGTTGACCAAGGGCGTTTATGCGTATGACTTTGGCGATTCCTCGGGCTTTACACCGCTGATGAAGATGTTCACGCTCGGCCACGACTTCATGCCACCGGGGATCCATGCCGGCGGTCTGCGCTATCACGGCGCGTCGCCGCTCGTTTCGCAGCTCTACAAGGAGGGCCTGATCGAAGCGATTGCCGTACCGCAACTGGCGACCTTCGAGGCCGGCGTGATGTTCGCTCACGCCGAGGGCATCATCCCCGCGCCGGAATCGAACCACGCCATCCGCGGCGCGATCGACGAGGCGTTGCGCTGCAAGGAGACCGGTGAAGCCAAGACAATCCTCTTCAACCTCACAGGGCACGGTCATTTCGACATGGCGTCGTACGACCGTTATCTGGCCGGCGAACTCGGCGACTTCGAGTATCCGGAAGAGGCGATCAAAGCCTCGCTACAGCATTTGCCGAAGGTCGGCTGATCTCTGAAAAGCCGATTCGATGCGCGCACTGGTGTTCTTCCTGATCCTCGCCAACCTGCTGTTTTGGGCATGGGTGCAGGGCTATCTGGGGGTGTCGTCCAATCCGGATGCCCTGCGCGCGGAGCAGCAACTCTTGGCTGATCGGGTGCGGATCGTGTCGCGCGACGAACCGCCGGGGGGGCTTGCCGTTCGGGAGAATGTAGAAAAAGCAGCGGTGACGTCAGAGCCTGCTTCGGCCAGTGCGCCCGAGACGGCTCCGGATAAAGTGCCGCAAAATTTTCCGGACGCCGTGCCCGATAAGGTGCCCGAGACGAAGGCGCTCGAAGCCTGTCTCCAGTTGGGCGACGTTTCTGTCGAGGATGCCGATCGACTGGAAAAGTCGCTGGTCGAGAAACTGCCCGATTTCAAGGCGAGGCGAGTTGCCACCAAGGAAGCAGTGGCAAGCTATTGGGTTTTCATCCCGCCGCTGGCAAACAAGAAGGAAGCCGATGTCAAGGTTGCCGAGCTGAAGAAACTGCAAGTGCAGGAGTACTTCGTCATTCAGGAAAATGGACCGAACAATCACGCCATTTCACTCGGGTTGTTCTCTACGCGTGAGGCTGCGGATGCTTATCTTGAACGCCTCAGGGGTAAAAAAGTGAGGTCGGCGCGCGTTGCCGAAAAGAGCGTGCGGGCGGCCTCAGTCACCGTCGAAGTTTCAGGGCCGGAATCGAGCCTTGATGTCTTGCGACAGTCGATTTCCGACGTGCTTCCGGAGAGTCGACCAACCGCGTGTGGCGCTTCGGCGGCGTCGGCGAAGTCATGAGTTTCGTAGTCGGTGTCACCGGTGGCATCGGCTGCGGAAAGAGTACGGTCACCGATCTGCTGGCGGCGCGCGGTGCGGCTGTCGTCGACACCGATGCCATTGCCCATCAACTGACCGGAGCCAACGGGGTGGCCATGCCGGCCATCGCCACCGCTTTCGGCTCATCCGTGTTGCGCGCCGATGGTGGTCTGGACCGCGCAGCGATGCGTCGTCTGGTCTTTTCAGACGCTTCGGCGCGTGCGCGTCTGGAAGCGATTCTTCATCCGATGATCCGGCGCGAAAGCGAGAAGCGCTGCGATGCGGCCGTGAATGCACGGTACGTCCTGCTCGTCGTTCCCCTGCTGATCGAGTCGGGGGCTTATCGTGACCGGATGGCGCGCGTTCTGGTGATCGACTGTGACGAGGGCGTGCAGGTTTCGCGGGTCATGGCGCGCAGCGGACTCTCTGTCGCTGAAGTTCGGGCGATCATGGCGACGCAGGCCTCACGCGCCGAGCGCCTGGCGGCTGCGGATGATGTGCTGCTGAATGATGGCGATCTCGACAGTCTGCGTGACCAAACCGATGCATTGCACGAGCGCTACCTGGTCATGGCGCGCATGGCTAGTACGTAATGCAGAGATACTTAATGCGAACTGTTGAGATTTTGTTGCAAATAACTCAAAATGCAGGCAATTTCCCGTTTTCTGAACTGGCGGCGGCGTGATTACATACGAGTATCCTTTTAATGAGCGCATACGCACGTTGTTGCGCCTGGAGGATTTGTTCGACAAAGC
>JAGNOM010000145.1 GCA_017990155.1 Propionivibrio sp.
ACTTTCTTGAACAGCAGGCCCGTCACCGCGAGCGGCATGAAGGCGATGGCCAGGTTGATCACCAGCCGGTTGGCCACCGGGTCGCGACCGAGGCCACAAACGACGCGCGTGAAGCGTTCGCGGTATTCCCAGACCACCGCGAGGATGGCACCCGACTGGATGACGATCTCGAACAGCTTGCCGCGCTCCGTGTTGAATCCCAGCAGGTCACCGGCGAGGATCAGATGCCCGGTCGACGAGATCGGCAGGAACTCGGTCAGCCCTTCGACGATGCCGAGAATCAGGGCTTTGAGCAGGATCATTGCATCCACGACGCGCCTTTCGGAAAAACGCGCATTCTAACAGGCGAGACGAGCGCCGCCGAACAGCGGCCAATGCGCCGGACCACTCCCGGGACAACGCCGCAAACGTTTGAAAAAATTGAAAATTTGTCGTGCGCGTGGCAGAATCGCGCGCTTTGTGCCCGACCGTTCCAACGGTCCGGCAAATAACGTTCCGAAGAAAAAAACCGACGTCATCGCCATGCCGGCAAGAAGACCAACCCGAACCGCCGGCCCTTCACGAACGCGCAGCCCCCAGACACCGTAACGGCCCCGTTTTCATCCATCCAATCAACTCAACCATCAGGCTAATAAAGGGAATACGCCATGACCGCACCGCAACAACCCGCCGTAACCGAAACCAAGATCATGCTTTCCGACCCGACGGCGCTTGGCGTCTTCGGGCTGGCCATGGTCACCTTTGTCGCCGCCTCGCAGAAAATGGGCTGGACGACCGGATCGACCTACATCATTCCGTGGGCGCTGTTCCTCGGTTCGGCCGCGCAGATCTGGGCCTCGACCGTCGACTTCAAGAAGAACAACTACTTCGGCTCGATCGCGCTCGGCATCTACGGCCTCTTCTGGGCCGCCGTCGCCATGCACTGGGCGATCGCCCAAGGCTGGTTCGGCGTCATCGACCCGGCCAAGGCCGACCCGCGCCAACTGGCTTTCGCCTGCTTCGGGTACACCATCTTTTCGCTGTTCATCATGGTCGCGGCCTTCGAGGTCAATAAGGTGTTTGCCGCCATCCTGGTGCTGATCAACGTCCTGCTGCCATCGCTCGGCTTGTCGATTCTCGGCATCAACCACGAACTGTTCTCGCCGCTCGCTGCCTGGTCGGAGCTGCTGATCTCGCTGCTCGGTTTCTACGCCGCCGGCGCGATCTTCCTCAACAGCTACTTCGGCCGCGTACTGGTACCGCTGGGCGCCCCGTTCGGCTTCATTCGCAAGGGTCCGGCCAGAAAGTAAGACGCGCCTGAACACGATGAGGGCGGAGACGCATCGGCGTCCCACCCTTTTCTGCGCTTCACTGCCTCGCGGCACACACCCGACACCGGACCAAGCGCCACAAAAGCAACCAATCTACGCCCTAAGTCCTATACAACCAAAGTCTACTGAGCGATAAAATGCCGCACCCCAAACAGTTCTTGGCATTTATCCCATGCACTCCAGCCTCTCCGACCTCGTCGCCGCCGGCGTCTCCCTGTTCGGCCAGGAGGCTCGACTCCTGAAGCTGCGCTTCCCCGAATCCAGCGGATTGGGCGAAGAATCATTGTTACCGCACCGCCTCTCGGGCGAAGAAGGCCTATCGGCGAACGACCGCTACACCCTCGATTGCCTCTCCGCCGACCCCCACCTCGAACTCAAGCGTTTGTTGGGCCAACCCGTCGAGATTAGTTTGTTGCTTCCCGATGGCGGTTCCCGTCTCCTCACCGGCCTCGTCACCCACGCCGCCCAGAACGGCGCCGACGGCGGCTTCGCCCGATACGTCCTCACCATCGAACCGGCGCTCGCCACCCTCGCGCACCGCCGCAACAGCCGCGTCTTCCAGGACAAAAGCGTTCCGGAGATCGTTTCCAGCGTCCTCGACGAACACCTCGCCACCAACCCCGCCTTCACCGGCGTCTTCCAATACCGGAACCTCTTGAGTCAGGACTACCCCGTCCGCTCCTACTGTCTCCAGTACCGCGAGACCGACCTCGCCTTCATCGAACGCCTGCTCGCCGAAGAAGGCATCAGCACCCGCTACAGCCACGGCCCCGATCCCGAGCGCTCGCTCAAGCGCCCGTCGGGAAGCGAAGAACGCCGAGGGCGTACCGTCCGCAACGAAGCGCAGAACGCCTCGGACGTCCTCCCGCAACACACCCTGATCCTCTTCGACCGCAACGACGACCTCCCCGGGTGTCGTTCTACCGAGGATGCAGAGGACAATCCCGGCGCAGGTTCCGGCACGGGCGCCCGGTCCGTCTCCGGTGCACGCCATGCGCGCAATACAACGAATACGCTCCGCTTCCACCGCACCGACGGCGTCGAAACCGACGACGCCATCGACACCTGGACCGCCGAACGCCAGATCCAATCCGGCCGGAGTACGCTCGCGAGCTACGACTACCAAGCTGTCTCCACCCACGTGGGGGAAGACGACACCCACATCAATCCGGGGGATGCCGGCCAAGCGTTGGCCGCGCTCACCGATGGCCTCGAAGACTACGACCCCCAGACCGGCTACTACGGCAGCGCCCCCGACGAGATGGCGCGCTATACCGAACTGCGCCAACAAGCCAAGGACCTCACCAGCAAGACCTTCCGCGGCGCAGGCACCGTCCGCCACCTCGTCCCCGGCTCTTGGTTCGAACTCAGTGATCACCCGATCCACGACCAGGACGGCCCGGAAGACCGGCAGTTCATCGTCACACATCTGACCTTCAGCGCCGAGAACAATCTCCTCACCGATCTCAGCCCGGAAGCGAAACAGACTCTGGGCCGTGCGCTGCACAGCGTATTGGGCCGCGTACGGGGCGGTGGCGCAGCCGCCGCCAGTTCTTCATCCGCGCAGCAATCGACCCCGCCCTATAGAAACACCTTCACCGCTGTACGCCGACACATCCCGATCGTCCCCGAGTACACCCGCACCGCCCACCAGAAACCCACCGCCAAGGGACTCACCACCGCCAGCGTCGTCGGTCCCGAAGGCGAAGAGATCTTCACCGACGAACACGGACGCATCAAGATCCAGTTCCACTGGCAACGGAAGCAGGACCATCCCGAGGGCGGCGCTGATCTCGACGACCACTCCAGTACCTGGGTGCGTGTCGCCATGCCCAGTGCCGGCGCTACCTGGGGCACCCAGTACATTCCCAGAATCGGACAGGAAGTCGTCATCGACTTCATCGAAGGCGACATCGACCGGCCCCTCGTCACCGGGGTGGTCTACAACGGCACGCATCGTCCGCCGACCTTCAGCGGCGCCGGATCCTTGCCGGCGAACAAGACGCTCTCCGGGCACAAGTCCAACGACTCAACGCGACGAACAAGCAACTCTCAAGGGAAGAGGCGCTCGATCTGATGCAGCAGAGCCTGGAGCTCTTCAAGCAGTTCGGCGAGTACGCGGCGCAGCACGAGGCCTTGCCGATTGATCCCGAGCCTCAAGACGAATTGAAGCAGATGTTCGAAAGCTGGGAGAACGGCTCCAATACGCAGAAGAACGGTACCGCCAAACCAACCCCAGCCACCGGCCAGGCCGGTGGCGCCCCGGTGATCGGGATCACAGCGCCGCAGGGCATCCATACATCGACGCCTGAGAGTCTGGTGAGCTATGCGGGGAAGAACGTCGATACGGTCGCGCAACAGCACCTGCAGCAGACCGCCGGGCAGCGCTTCAATCTGAATGCGGGGAAGGGTATCTCGCTGTTCGCGCATGAGGAAGGCATGAAAGCCATCGCCCATCGCGGGAAGATGCTCATCCAATCCCAGCATGACGATACGGTGATCAATGCGGAGCGGAATGTGACGGTGACCGCCAGTCAGGGGAAGATCACCTACATGGCCAACACCGAGATCATCAATCTCGTCGCCGGCGGCGCCTACATCAAGCTCGACGGACCGAACATCGAGGTCGGTGTGCCGGCGGACTATACGGTCAAGGCGGCGAGCCATGATTGGGTGGGGCCGGCCAGCCTGGCGGCAACAATGCAAAGCTGGGACGCCGGCGACTACGACGAAGGCTTCATCCTGCGCTGGCCGTTCGACAACGAACCAATCCGCAACCGACGCTTTGAACTGACGCGCCACGACGGTTCCATGGTGCAAGGCCAGACCGACGGCGAGGGGCGCGCCAACCTGCAAAAGAGCGCCTTTGTCGAAAACCTCGGTTTCAAAATCCTGCCGGAGGAATAATCCGATGAACACCACCGTCACCGAACGCGTCATCCCGGTTACCTACGACAGGCGAGGCCGGCCCGTCTGGAACTCGGTCATGAAACCGGCGGACGGCACCTACGGCGTCTGCTACATGGTGCCAGACCGCGTCATCCCGATCATCTTCGTGCCGGGCATCATGGGCAGCAACTTGATCGAGAAGGGGGCCAAGCCTGATACGACTATCAAATGGCGGATGGACAGTCCCGGTACAGCACTCCCATGGGCATCGTTGAGGCGGGATGCCACTTTCCGAAAACGCTACCTCCGCCCCGACGCGATGGAGGTCGACACCGGCGGCCACGTTCCCGAACACCTCGCGCTACCAGCCGAAGAATTGCGCCGCCGGGCTTGGGGC
This sequence comes from Propionivibrio sp., assembly GCA_017990155.1. Taxonomy (GTDB): domain Bacteria; phylum Pseudomonadota; class Gammaproteobacteria; order Burkholderiales; family Rhodocyclaceae; genus Propionivibrio. The sequence goes on from JAGNOM010000145.1 coordinate 4,597, forward strand.
GAGATCGGCGCGATGAGTTACGAACCCTTCCTCATCTGGCTGGAAAACGCCCTGAACGACTTCGACAACGTCAAGACAGGCCCGCGCATCGACCTGATGAAACTCACGCTCGGCGCCGAACAGGGCGAGGCCCCGCTGACCTACGACGAAGTGGCCTTGAGCTGCCGCTACCGCTTCCCGGTCCATGCCTGCGGCTACAACTGGCTGGACGACAATGCCGTCTCCGCCAAGCGTCTCTCGGACCGCATCCACGACATCAAAGAACGCTACGCCAAGGAAAAGCAGAAATGCGACAAGGTGATCATCGTCACCCACTCGATGGGCGGCCTCGTCGCCCGGCACTGCTCGGAGGTGGTCGGCCGGCGCGACGATATCCTCGGCATCGTGCACGGGGTAATGCCGGCGATCGGCGCGGCGGCGGTCTACCGCCGCTTCAAGGCTGGCACCGAGGACCCGACGGCCTGGTACAACGCGGCCGGCGCGGTGGCCTCGTCAGTACTCGGCAACGACGCGGCGGAAATGACGGCGGTGCTCTCCGGTGCCCCCGGCGCCCTGCAACTACTACCTAACGCCGACTACGGCAGCGGCTGGCTGAAGATTCGCGATGGTTCGAAGGAATACGCGCTGCCGGAAAACGGCGACCCCTATGGCGACATCTATACCGTGCGCGGCAAATGGTGGAGCATGTGCGAGGACCGGCTGATGAATCCGCTCAACGACGCGCACGATACGACGAAACGGCAGAAGAAAATGGATGAGGATTGGGATACCTACGCAGATCTGATTACAGAGAAGGTTGAAGTATTCCACACCGCCATAGCCGCCAAGTACCACCCCACCACCCATGCCTTCTTTGGCAGCCACAAAGACTACCAGTCCTACGGCACCGTCACCTGGACCAACCGCTGGCCGACCGGGGCTAACAACTACCGTAGCGGAGGGCAAGAGGCCGATATCCTGAACGGCAAGATCCTCGCCAGCAGCGGTCGCGAAATCAACAAGACCCGGACCGCGACCGTTCCCGTGACCGGCAGTTGGCGCAAACAGGAAACACAGACCTACAAGACCAGCGAGCCGGACGAAGCCGGCGATGGCACCGTGCCGCACCGTTCCGGTATCGCACCCCAGAAGAATTGCCAGAGTTTCCTGCGCGTCAAGGTCGGGCACGAGCCGGCGTACAAGTACGAAGAAGGCGCCGACAACCTGCGCGCCTGCCAATTCACCCTGCGCGCCATCGTGAAGATCGCGCAGGCCGTGCAACAGACCAGCCTGCGTTACGAGGAATAACCGTGCCTTCTACCCATTGCTGTCCGCGAGCGTTCTTGCTCGCCCTGTCATCCATCCTGCTGCTGGCGGCCTGCCAGCCGAAATACGAGATTCCCGCCATGACGCCCGAAGAGTCCCAAGTCATCGAAAACCTGACCACCCGCCTGAAGCCGCGCTGCATCGGCCGCTACCGGATCGATCTCCCGATCGATTTCGTTCTCAATCCGATCACCACGACCAAGCTCGAAGGCGTCGATATCACGATCACGCCGATGGAACGCTATCACTTCGACGCGGCCCTGAAAGCGCGCCATGAGGCGCTCAGGAAAGAACGCGTTGTGGGCGAGGAAACTGCGTCGCTGCTTTCCGCCGCACCCTTGTCCGATGGCGCCGGGTATGTGTTCAATCGGTCACGAGACGGCACGGGGTCTGTATTGCGGGCGCTGGAACTTCTCGCGTACCGAGACGGTTACAGAATCGAGATATTGATCAATGCACGTGACATGGACCAATCAAAGAAGATTCGAGAAAACGACACTCGCAAAACCGACGTCCCCGAAAAGCTCGCCCATCTCCTAAACGTATACGAACGGGTGCGCGGACGTGACGATATGGAGATTCCCGCCGAGCAAGGCCTCTGTTTCGCCAACGGCTTCCTGCGTGGCGAACCGAATGACGACGAAGACTCACAAATCGATCTCCACTACCACTTGCGTATGGCCAAAGATGTCTATTTCACCTTCCATTCGTTAAGCAATCTGATCCAGGAAACGACACTGCTTGAGCGTGGCCCGGCCATAGAAGAAGCACTGAAGAAGCGCAACGGACAGACGCTGCGCAAGGGCAAACGCGAGAGCCACGGCCTGAAGTTCGAAGAATGGTTGTCGTCGATTGAATCCGAGACATCGCCCGGGATGATGTTTCATGACATGACCCTGGAAGTAAACAGCAAGACAGCGACCCCGCTCACCCCGCTGTTCATCGTCGACCTCGACAGCGGCGTCGAACATCCCGGACCGGCACTGACGCTGGAACAGGCGGCGGTGCACAAACCGCTCACGAAAGCCACGTTCAGCGCCGCCCAGACCGTCGCCCTCTGGGACACGGTGACGGCCACCCTGCGCCCGCGCCCCGTTACCGCCCAAGCGGCACCGGCCGCCGCGCCGGTCTCGGCCACTTCGTCGGCGCCGCAAGCCGCCGCGCCCCGCCTGCCGCTCGGCACCGCGCTCACCAGCGGCACCCGGTGTCCGCAGTCGGGCACCTGGCAGTGCGCCGCCAACGCCGTCGGCGGCAACCGCCGGGCCTTTACCGCCGGCGAAACGCTCTCTTCGGTAGTCATTCCCGTCGAACGCTCTTTCCTGCAACGGATCAAAGGCGCACCGCAAAGCGAACTGGC
>JAGNOM010000146.1 GCA_017990155.1 Propionivibrio sp.
TTTTGGAGTCGGAATTGATGGAGCGATTTCTGTTTCAGATATTGACCGACGTGACTGCCGAGGAGATTTCGCAAGTGACGGCTCGTGCCATAGACGTGTTCATGGCCGCTTACGGTCCGCAACATGTCAATAGCGCCGCGATTGGAACTGAATAGCGCTGAAAGCGCGGGTTTCGATAAGTGTCGGATTGCCGGTACTGACGTTTGACTGTCCTTTCATCGGCCGATTGCGCTGTGACTATGTCGAACGTCGCTCCTGAAACCGATCTGACCGATTCACTGGTCACAGAATTCAAGCTCGATCCGGCGTCGTCTTCCCATCTTTACCTGCAGGTGCGCAACGGGCTGGCGCGGATGATTCGCGAACACCTCGGTATCTCGCGTGTGACCGCACGCAAGGCGATTAGCGCGCTGGTCGACGAAGGGCTGATACAGCCACCAACGCAACGGCGCTTGGCCGACCTACTGGCGATTCTGCTCGGCCAGGCGAAGACGGCTGCACCGTGGAAATCACCCACACCTGGTGCCGCAGCGACTATTACGACTTCGTCGCCGAGCTGAGGTGCTGAGCGGCCACACTTTTCCCAAGCCGGCACGGGCCCGGCGCAAGAGGTGTTTCGAAGGGCAATACCCCTGCTGCTAGAATGAGTTTCTTTGCGGCAGGGCCTCCTTCGCGGGTGATTCCGACGACTTGCCGCGGCAACACTATTTGGGCTGCCACGATGAGCTTCCGTTTGCTGAGTCCTACCCTGCACGCCGTTCTTCGCTTTGCCGCACTGGTCTCCGGCATGGCCTTCGCTGTTGCCTCATTCGCTTCGCATCCGGTGGATGGATCGTCCAGTCGGCCGATCCAGTCGGCCAGCGAGCTCGACTATCCGCCGTATTCGATCGTCACCAAAGACGCGCGGGCCGATGGTTTCGCGGTCGAGATGCTGCGCGAATCGCTGCGTGCGATGGGGCGCGAAGTCCAGTTTTCCGTCGGTCCCTGGCACAAGATCAAACAGGATCTCGCCGAAGGGCGCATTCAGGTCTTGCCGCTGGTGGCGCGAACCGAGGAGCGTCAGGCGGTCTACGATTTCACCGCGCCGTATCTGAATATCCACGGCACCATCGTCGTGCGCAAGGGCGACGGGCGCATCCGGAGTCCGTCCGACTTGCAGGATAAAACCGTCGTGGTGATGAAGGGCGATAGCGCCGAGGAGTACGTCAAGGCCAATCGCCTGACCGAGCGCATCGCGACGACCGAAACGATCGAAGAAGGACTGCGCCAGCTGGCGGCAGGCGAGCACGACGCGATGGTCGTGCAGACGCTGGCGGCCGAGCGCCTGATCGCTGAGCTGGGCTTGTCCGGTCTTGAACTGGCCGGGCCACCGCTTTCGCGCTATCACGACTTCTGCTTTGCCGTGAAGAAAGGCGACGCCGAATTGCTGGCGCTGCTCAACGAGGGGCTGGCGCAAGTGATCGCCGACGGCACACGCGAGCGGCTGCGCGAGAAGTGGATCGCCCCGTCGCGCGACGAGCGCCTTGAACGCGCTTACCAGATCGCGCTGGCGGTACTCGGCGCGCTCCTGTTCGCCGGCGTCGTCGGCTACCTGTGGCTGCGCACCTTGCGCGCGCAGGTGAAGGCGCGCACCGCCGAGCTGGCGATCGCCAACCAAAAGCAACAGGAAGAAATCTGCCGCCGCGAGCAGAGCGAAGCGAGCCTGCGCGAAAGCGAAGAAAGTCTGGCGACGACACTGCATTCGATCGGCGACGCCGTGATTGCCACCGACGCCGAGGGCCGCGTATCGCGCATGAACCCAGCGGCAGAAAAGATGACCGCCTGGCCGCTGGGCGACGCGCGCGGGCACTTGCTGCCGGAAGTGTTCCGCATCGTCAATGCCGATACGCGCCAGACGGTGACCAATCCGGTCGAGCTCGTGATGCAGCGCGGTGAGGTCGTCGGCCTCGCTAACCACACCGTGCTGCTGGCGCGTAACGGCAATGAATACCAGATCGCCGACAGCGCCGCGCCGATCCGCAACCTCGCCGGCGAGATCACGGGCGTCGTGCTGGTCTTCACCGACGTCACCGAGCAGTATCGTCTGGAGAAGGAAATCCGCAACAGCGAGGAACTCTATCGCACCGCCTTTCTGACCAGCCCGGACGCCGTGACCATTACGCGTGTGGCTGACGGCAAGTACGTCGACGTCAATGACGCCTTCACGCGAACTTATGGCTGGCAGCGTGACGAGGTGATCGGGCGGCCGTCGGTCGAAATCGGCATCTGGCGCAACCCCGACGAGCGGCAGAAGCTGATCGACACCCTGATGCGCGACGGCTTTTGCCGCAACCTTGAAGCCGAACTGCTCACCAGGGACGGCGCGGCGATCGACGCCATCGTCTCGTCGCACCGCCTCGCCATCAAGGGCGAGGACTGCCTGCTCTCGGTGACGCGCGATGTTTCCGAGCGCAAACGATGGGAGCGCACGCTGATCGAGAGCGAAGCGCGCTTCCGCGATCTCTTCGAAAGGAACTCGTCGGTGATGATGCTCGTCGAGCCGGGCAGCGGCGCGATCCTCGACGTTAATCGCTCAGCGGTCGAGTTCTACGGCTACCCGCGCGAAACGCTGCTGCAGATGTCGGTTTCCGCCATCAACACCTTGCCGCCCGAGGAGGTGGCGCGGGCACGCGAGCGCGCCAAGCGCGGCGAGTGCAAATACTTCGAATTCCGCCATCGACTGGCCTCGGGCGAAATACGCGATGTCGACGTGCACCTCACGCCGATCGAAAGCGGCCGACGAACGATCCTTTTTTCGATCGTCAGCGATGTCAGCGCGCGCCGCCGCGCCGAACGGGAGCTCGCACAGTACCGCGATCACCTTGAGGAACTGGTGATTTCGCGTACCACGGAACTGACGCAAGCCAAGCTGACCGCCGAAGCGGCCAATATCGCCAAGAGCGCCTTTCTCGCCAACATGAGCCACGAAATTCGCACGCCGATGAACGCCATTCTCGGCATGGCCGCCCTGCTGCGCCGTAGCGGCGTCACGCCGGCGCAGGGCGAACGGCTGGACAAGATCGACACCGCCGGCAAGCACCTGCTGGCGATCATCAACGACATTCTCGATCTGTCCAAGATCGAAGCCGGCAAGCTCTTTCTGGAAAGCGCACCGGTGGCGATCGACCGCCTGATGCACAACGTCGCCTCGCTCGTCGCCCAGCCGGCCAAGGACAAGGGACTTGAACTCAAGATCGAGGTTGGCGTGTTTGCGGACACGCTGCGCGGCGATCCGATGCGTTTGCAGCAGGCCTTGCTCAACTACGCGACGAACGCCATCAAGTTTGCCGAGAGCGGCTCGGTGACGCTGCGCGCCTTGCCGCAGGAAGAGGGCGAAACGCACTCGCTGGTGCGTTTCGAAGTACAGGACACCGGCATCGGTATTCCGCCCGAAACGCTGCGCCGGTTGTTCAGCGCGTTTGAACAGGCCGACAGTTCGACGACGCGCAAGTACGGCGGCACCGGCCTCGGGCTGGTGATCACCAAACGCCTCGCCGAATGGATGGGCGGCGCCGTCGGCGTCGAAAGCACGCCCGGCGTCGGCAGTACCTTCTGGTTTACGGTGCGCCTGAACAAGGTGCCGACCTATGACACGCAAGACCGTCCGGCAGCGATCGCCGACGCCGAGACCCTGATCCGCGAGCGTCATGAGGGCGCGCGCATCCTCATCGTCGACGACGAACCGGTGAATCTGCTGGTTGTCCAGGCCTTTCTCGAAGAATCGGGGTTGATCGTCGATATCGCCGAGGACGGCGTGCAGGCGATCGAAAAAGCCCGCGCCAACGACTACGCGTTGATCCTGATGGACATGCAGATGCCGAACCTGAACGGTCTGGAAGCAACGCGTCAGATCCGCGCGATCCGGGACCCCCTGAGCACGCCGATCCTGGCCATGACCGCCAACGCCTTCGCCGAAGACAAGGCGCGCTGCCTCGCCGCCGGGATGAACGACTTCCTCGTCAAACCCTTCGACCCGGAAGCGCTGTTCTCGTCCCTGATCCGCTGGCTCGATCGGCGGGGCGGTCGCTGAGGCTTCTTCGACCTTGGTCGATGATGGCCCTCAAACCGCCATGCCGAATCCGAGCACGCGGACGCGCTCGCGGAATTTCTCCAGCTGCTCGCTGCGTACCACCAGCATCTTTCCGCCGGCGGGCCTGCATAACGCGGCGGTTTCCTTGTGGCCGGCGATCGTCGCCGCGACCTCGGCATCCTGGCATTCGATCAGCACGGCGCTGCCGATGGCTTTCAGCGCCCGGCCGTTTTTCGCAGACTGGCGGATGAACGATTCGACCGGGTCGGGCAGGGGCATGTCGTCGCGCGCTTCGAGGAAGCGCTGCAACTCGCCGATGTCGAAGCCCTTTTCGACCGCCGCCAGCGCCTTGCCGCGATCGAGCAGCCAGCATCCCGCTTGCACCGGTTCGGCCCAGCGTTCCAGCAGTAGCGATTCTTCCGGATTGAGCGCGCCACCCACGACGTTGATACGCAGGCTCGGCAACACCGAAAGCACCGCCGAGGGCGCCGTCTCTGCAGGGCGGTACTCGTCCGCCAGCCCCAGAATGTACGCGCCGAGCGGCGTCAGGCGGATGTAGCGCAGTCCGTCGTAACGGCTGAGGAAACGCAGATCGTCGGTGCCCCACATGCCGCGGAAGTCGCGCCGGGCTTTGTCCGGATCGCGGAAGGCGACATCGACGATGCCCAGTGTCGCTGCGTACTCCATGAGCAAAGCGAAGATGTAGCGGTCCTGCAGGATGTTCCAGCCGCCGTAGCCTTCGTAGCCGAGGCTGCCGTAGTCGCGGCTGCACACGTAGAGCGACCACGGGTCATGGACCACCGAAAAGTCGAAATTGGCCGCACGCATGTAGCGCGAGAATTCGTCGACGGCCAGCCAGCGCCCGACCGGACAGTGTCGCAAGGCTTCCTCGATGGCCGCCCGTCGCGGCGCCACGGCGGTCATCACCCGCCCCTTCGCGGCCTGCCCCTTGATCGTATCGACCCGGCTGAATTCGTCGAACGACGTGGTTTTCAGCCACTTCCGCCAGAGGCCGCGCAGAACATCTGCAGCCGACGCGCTTAGCGCCTTGATCCCCGTCGGCGTCAGCGCCAGCCGACTGCCGTTGCGCGCCGCGAGTCCGCCGGCCTGCAGCAGCAAAGGCCAGGCAAAAGCGCGGATCGGGCCGATTTCCTGTTCCCACTTATGCGTCTTCTCGACCCACGGATAAAAGTCGCCGCCGGGCAGCGCAGCCATCAGCGTGCGCAGGCTCGTCGCCCCGGGCAAAGCCGTCTTCTCGCTCACCTGAACGCGCGTCTGCTCGATCGTGTTCAACATCACCGCCACCTCGCGCAAGGCGTCCGGCTCGCCGAGGCGCAGTGTCAGACCGTCTTCCTCGGGCAAGGACTCGATACACTGCGGCGCGACCGACGGCGGTACCGGGACGAACTGCTTCAGGCGCGCACGCAAATCGTCCGGCACCAGCGACCCGTTGACCTCGCGCACGTAGTGGATGAACAACCGCAGCGCCGACAGCCGTTCGCCGACAAGATGGTGCGACTTGACGCCGGGCAGTTTGAACGCCGGTTCGGCACCGTACTTCGCGTGAAACCGCTCCTTCGAATACAGCCCGCGCGGATGATGCACGCACTCCGCGACCGCCTGCCGCTGCAACTCGTCCAGCCCCGACCAGATCACCTTCACCTCCGGCCCGAGTAGCGCGGCGGCGATGAACTCGACCAGCTCATTCTTGCGCGGCGGCTTCTCGCCCGGCAGATGGATCGCCAGATCCTTCAGATCGGGCACGGTGAAACTGGTCAGAACGTCTTTCAGGAGGATCGGCATGGCGGGGCTTTCGGGTGGAATGGGGATCGGAGTCGCGAATTGTGGAAGTCTGCAACAACCGCCAGGCTATCTGGCAGTACCCAGAACAAGAAAACTGATCAAGTGCGGCGGCGTTGAAGTCCGACTCTGCGTGTGTAGGCGAAGTCGTATTGCTCCCGATAGAAAGTCACAACAGGTCGATCAGCGCCCGAACATCGCCGTGCAGCGAACTGATCGCCTCGCTGAACGGCAGCTGGGGCATGTGTTCGCGTACAAGAGCCGCAACTGCTCTTGCCTGCGCGAGGTCGCGTGGCTTTTTGATCGCGTCGCGGTCCGGACGGCTGGCGAGCCAGGCCTTGTGCAGGGCGAAGGCGCGTGGGTCGGGAACGCGCAGCGGGGTTGGCCAGCCGGTTTCGTCGATGGCAACGGTGTCGATTTTCGGGGCGTTGAGTAGCCACTGCAGTCCGGGGACTTCAGCGGCAACGAGGTCGTCCTCGGCGAAGCTGACCGGGTCGCTGACGTGCATTCCACGCGTCGGCACGATGAGGTCCACCATGAACTGGCCGGCGTTGGCTGCGCGAAAACCGCGTTTGCGGATGCACTCGAAACTGCGGTCGGCACGCTTGAGCAGGCCGAGCAGGCCTTGGCCGTCCAGCTTGCTGGAGACGAGCGTCATTTTCTGCCGATGATCGTAAAGAAGATCGATGTCGCCCGAGGCGAGCAACTCGAGCAGAAATTGCACGCCACCGGCGGATTCGTAGCCGAAAAGCGCTTGTGTGCCGAGCACGGTGAATGACTTGTAGAGGCCTGCAGCGTCGAGTTCGCGCAGGATACGGGCGATCACGCGCGGAACGCGGGGGAGGCGCAGAGCCTTGTTGAGTCGGGCTTGTTCGTCGAGCGCCGCGCGGATAGCGGTCAGTCGCTCGTTCGCCGCCTCGCGTCCTTGCTGGAAGGCGGCAAGGGTTGCTTCGGTTTCGGCACTGCGCGGACCGAGTGATTTGCCGTTGCCGCGCGCGTCGCTGTCGCGAAAGAGGTACTCGATGCCACGTACCGTTTTCCAGCGCATGCCGTAGGTGTGGGCAGCCGCATGCCGCAGGGCGACGCGATAGTTTTCGTAAAGCTGTTCGCTGTTGACGAGATGCAGGCGCTGCTGGTTGCTGAGCGTTTTCACAGGATGTTTCCGGCGGCTTTGGTGAGAAACTAAAAATACCGGAAACATCGATATCGTTCAATATATTATGGCCATGTTTCCGGCCGGTGATCGGGGTGGTATTACGCGCCGGAAACAACATGGGCCGCGAATGCGGCCCATGTTGTTTTTGCCCGAGTTGAGCAAACGAATCGGTGTTACAGCTTGTGATAAACCTCCGCACCCGCTTTCACAAACTCCACCGCCTTC
>JAGNOM010000147.1 GCA_017990155.1 Propionivibrio sp.
GTAAAGAACGGGTCGAAGATGTGGTTCTGGTGTTCGGCGGGGATTCCGTTGCCGTTATCGGCCACGCTCAGGATGACGTGCCCCTGCGCATCGCCGGTGACCTCGGCGGCGATCTCGATGCGGCATTGGTCGCGGCCGTCGAAGGCGTGGACGACGGCGTTTTCGACAAGATTGGAGATGATCTGTTCGATGGCGCCGGGGTAGCTGTCCATGGCGATGGCGTCGGGAATCCGGATCGTGATCCGGACCAGCGAGTGCTTGTAACGGATGTTGAGGGCGACCATCATTTCGCGGATGAGCTCGGACAGCTGGAAGGTCCGCCGCCTTGAGCTCGTCTGATCGACGGCGACCTGCTTGAAATCATGCAGCAGGTGCGCGGCACGCTCCAGGCTCGATTGCGCGAGCAGGCCGGCCTGGGTGACGTCTTCGACAAACGCGTCGAGCTGCGAGCGGCGAATACCGGCCGCGACCTGCTTTTGCAGATCGGCGCAACGTTCGACAATGGTGCTGACGATGGTGACGCCGGTGCCGATCGGCGTGTTCAGTTCGTGCGACAAGCCTGCGACGAGCGCGCCGAGCGAGGCCAGCTTTTCAGACTGCACCAGACTTTGCTGCATCCTGCGCAAGTCTTCGAGCGTCCCCTGCAGGCGGGCGTTGAGCTCCTGCAACTCGTTGGTTCTGCGCTCGACGCGTTCTTCCAGTCCGGTGACCGACTGCGCAAGCGAGTCGCGCATGGAGTCGAGCTGTGACGCGAGGACGCCGAATTCGTCCTGGCGCAGAACGGGTACCGGGCTTTGCAGGTCGCCGGCGGCGATGGTTTCGGCGCTGGACCGCAAAACGTTGAGCGGCCGAAGCACGCGACGCGTCAGCCAGGTGCCGATCAGCAGGAAGGAGATGAGCAGTTGCACGACGACCACGGCGAGCAGGACCCGCGACGTCTGCATTGCTTCTTCGCGTGCCTTGGCTGTGCCGTAGACGACGGTGACTTCGCCCAGCGCCTCGCCGGATTTTTCGATGCTGCGTTTGACGGTGATCTGCCCCGAGGCGTCGTCCTTCTGGCGGTCGCTGCGCGAGAATTCGAGGACCGCCGTTCCTTCGGCGTCGACGACACGAATCGCCGAGACAGAGACGTCGGTCGAGACGGCGTCGAGCAGCGGGATGCCGCTTTCCGGGGTGATCTCCCACAGCGGCAGGGCCAGCCCGGCCTGGAGAATGTCGGCGAACTTCTCGGCGCGGATGCGGGTCTCGGATTCGACGGTCTGGTGCAGGTTGAGGTAGATCAACAGCGAGCCGGCGACGATGCCGGGCAGCACCAGCGCCAGCGTCAACGCGATGAACAGCGCGTAGCGCAAGCCCGATTGCTGCGGACCGTCAGCGCCGGACGCCGGTGTGAAGTTCCTGAAGATACCGTTCATACGCGCCGCTTTCCGTCAGTCGCTGCAGGCCCCGGTTGAAGCGTGTCAGCAGTTCCGGGCTGCGCGCGGACTGGCGAGAAAGCGCGAGGCAGATCGGTGTTTGCATGACGAGTTTCGGATGCTGCGTGATCATCGCCGCTTCCTCCTGCGACAGGAGCTTCCGCATCAAATGCCTGGCGACGTCGACCTCCATGGCGATGACATCCACGCGCCGCAGCAGCAGTTTCCGGATGTTCTGCTCGTCGGTGGTAACTTCGTCGACCTTGAGTTTCCCTTCCCGGACCGCCTGGTCCCATTCGTCGCCGTAGGAGTAACCGGCCGTCCCGCCAACCTTCCAGCCGCGCAGGTCGTCGATGCGCTGCCAGTCGAACGGGATGTTCTTCAGGTGAAAGAGCCCCTTGTCGACCATCAGCACCGGTTTGCTCATGTAAAAGTCCCGAAGGTGTTTCGGCGTCGGCGCCCAGCCGATTGAGCCGTCCCATTTCGCGGTCTTGGCGTAGTCGTAAGCCCGTTTCCAGGGGAAGTAACCGTACTCGACGGTAATCCCTTCAAGTGCGAAAGCCTCGGCGATGATGCGGCTGAGCGGTCCCTTGTCGGGCAGCTGATCTGACGTGAACGGCGCCCATTCGCCGTTCGTGATGCGAACGGTCTCGGCCAGTGTGGCGGCAGGAAACAGGCTCAGCAGACCGAGAAGGATTCCGATCAGCCCATGGGTCAATGCTCTGCGATACATTCCTTTTCCCTCTGGTCTGCGAACCAGCAATATGCCGGAAGCCTCAGCTAACGTTTATCCACCATAGCAGAAATCGCGGAGCCGGCGAAACTTGCAGCGGCCGCGCTGCTGGTCGGGTGGAAAACGGCCGTTCGTCGGCTGCGTGCTAGGCGCGTTTGGCTGGCGTCGATAGAATCCGGCGCACCAAAATCGCTCAGGGAGAGCCGTATGCAGGGTCCAGTACTTTCCGCCGAAGTGCCGGCCATCACGCCTTTCTGGCAACGGATTCCGCGCTTCTTCCGCTATCCGCTGCACCTCGAGCCATTGCTCTATATGGCCGTTCTGTCGCTGGCGACGCTGCTCGGTTTTGTCTTGCCGCTGCCGTCGCCGCTCGATCACCTGGTCGTGCATCTTGGCGTCTGGCTGGCGTTCATTCGTTACGCCTACAAGACGCTCGACCAGACGGCACAGGGCCTGTTGACGCCCGATCGACACCAGTTCTACGACGCCAAAGAGCGCGCCAATCTGCCTTACAAGCAGTTCGCCATCTTCATGGTCGCGGGTTTTGCCATCAGCGTGGCGGGTTGGCTGGGCGACTTCGCCACCGGTCTTGCGGTCGTCTTCGTCGTGCTCTCGATGCCAGCGAGCATCATGATCCTCTCGATCAGTCAGAGCTTCTGGGCCGGCCTCAACCCGCTGGCGGCGGTCGGCATGATGCGCGTCATCGGCTTGCCGTATCTCGGCTTGTGCGCCTTCCTCTTTCTGCTGTCGAGCAGTCAGGGCATCCTCCAGATGGAGCTCATGCCGCGCGTGCCCGAGTGGCTGTTGCTGCCGTCGCTGAACTTCGTGGCGATGTATTTCACGCTGATCATGTTCAACATGATGGGCTACGTCGTTTTTCAGTATCACGCCTTGCTCGGCGTTGAGGTCAGCGCCGCGGCTCCGGCGGCTGCGGGTGCGGTCAGCGCGGTCGACGCCATCGGTCAGCTGATCGCGGCCGGCGAGATCGACGCGGCGCTGGAACTGGCATACGAAGCACAACGTACCGCCCCCGACGATCTGGTGGCCCACGGCCGCTACCACAAGCTTTTGCTGCTCGCCGGGCGCGAAGATCGCGCGCTGGCGCACGCGCGAGCCTATCTTGCTTTGCTGTTGCAGAAGGGGCGCGGTGAACAGGCGCTCGATCTCCATCGCGCGATGTCCGAGCGCGACGCGTCGTTCGCCCCCGAGCAACCGGCGCATTGGTTGCGGCTGGCCGAGGCGGCGCGGCGGCGTCGTGAATACCCGCAGGCGCTGGCGCTGATCAAGGGCTTCGACAAGCGTTTCCCGCGCCATCCCGAGATCCCGGCCGTGTATTTGTTCGCTGCCAGCGTGCTGTGCGAGAACCTGCGCCAGGATGCCTCCGCGCGCCAGATACTAGAAGCGATTCTGACGCGCTATCCGGAACATCCGGTGAGTGGCGAGGCGCGGCAGTTGGCGAGCGTGATCGACAAGCTGGCGGCGTCGGCGACCGCCTGAACTACCGGGCGACCAGCGCGCTGTTGCGTGCCGCTTCGCTGTCGGGAAACTCTGTCGCCAAGCGGCTCAAGGTCGCCTCGCACATCGAGGCATTGCCGGCGCGCCGGAAGGCGGTGGCGACGAGTAGCAGCAAGTCGGGCAATTGTTCGGTTTGCGGTGCGCGCTTGGCGAGCACCCGTGTCAGCCGCTCGGCGTCGTCGGCGTGGCCGCTGCGCGCCAGTCGCCGGATCAGCGAAATCAGCTGACGAGCACTGAAGCGGACCGTCGGCCGGGCGATTTTCAGATACTCGACGAAAGTCTCGTGCAGCAGATCCTCGCTGCCCGGTGTCGCTTCCGGCAGCGCAAAGATCAGCGCCGCGGCCCGGTGATAGTTATCGCTCGAAGGCGCGTTGCGCGCAACCTTGTAGTAGCGGAGTACCACCGAAAGGTCGTGGGGATGGGCGGCGGCGAGGTGTCGCAGCGCCTTGAGCGCATCGTCGATGCGCAAGGCACCGAGCAGCGCGTCGATGCGCGCGAGTTCTCCGGGGAGCGGATCAACCGGCGCTTCCTGCTCGACGGCGACGACTTTCGCTTTTCCGAAGCGGCGCTGCGCGGCAATCAGCGCGGCCCCGGTGATGAATCCGCCGAGGTGGGCCATGTAGTTGACCATGCTGCCTTGATTGAAGAGGTACTGGTAAAGCTCGTTGGCGATCCACCACGGCAGGACGATGATTGCCGGTGCGCGGAAGAAGTCGAAATAGACGAGCACCCAATAGAAGAAGCGGATCTTGCGCAGCCCGTAGAGCGCGACGAACATCGCCATCACGCCGGAAATTGCACCGGATGCGCCAATGCCCGGAGCCATGCGGCTGGCGTTGAAGACGAGATCGAAAACGCCCGCACCCAGTCCGGCCAATAGGTAGAACGCGAGATAGCGGCGCTTGCCGAGAGACTCTTCGACGGCGATGCCGACGATGAAGAGGATCGCCATGTTGCCGAGCAAGTGGTCAAACCCGCCGTGCAGGAAGATGTGTACGAACAGTGCCTGCAGTGTGGGTGCGGCGGGGCGAAAGCCGAAGCGCCCGACCGACGTGGACTGCTGCAGATGGTCGAACTCGTCACGCTGCCTTCGCCAGCTTGCGTAGTCCTCGTCGGCGGGCGTGACGATGTGGCCGCCACGCAACTGTTTCATGAACGCCTCATCGGCTTCCATCGGTAGCAGGATGGCCGGCAGATCCTGGCTGCTCAGCGCGTCTTTTGCCGAAGCCGCGTCCGCGTCTTTCCCGCTCTGTTCCAGATGCCTGATGAACCGCGGAAACTCAATGTCCGGCAGCGTCGATTCGGCATAGAAGTGGGCGGCCTTTTCGAGCTTTGTGCCGTCACCACTCTGCCAGCCGAAGAAGATCAGACAGTTGATGACGATCAGCGCAAGCGTGATGAGGGGCGGGTTGCGCCAGTCTGGGCGACGGCTTACAGGGACGATCAGCATGGTGGGAATTATGCCAGCGGCGAATCGCCTTCGGATCGCCTATTTCTTGTGCGGCGACTTCGGTGCGGGACGACGGCCGCGCACCGCCGCCGCCAGCGCGAGACGTCCCCAACCGATCATCTCGCCGGGGCTTTCCATCGCTTCTTCCGGAACCGTCCAGTAGTTCATGGTCTCGGTACGGCCATCCTTGTACGAGAAGCGGAAAGGCTCACCACCGGCATCGCGGAATCTGGCAGCGCTCTCCGCATCGGCCTTCAGGTAGAGTGTTTCGTCGGCAATGATGGCGAAGAACAGATCGTTGCAATAGAACCCCCAGCCGCCGAACATCGCCCGCGTGCGGATCGAACCGAGCGGCGCGAAAAGTTCGCAGGCATGGACGACGAGTTCGGGTAATGGCCGGGGCATGGCTCAGGAGAGTTTCAACCGCTGGCAAATCTCGAGCGTCAGCGCGGACTGGTTCATCGAATAAAAATGCAAACCTGGCGCGCCGCCGGCGAGCAGGCGCTGGCACAGCTCAGTGACGACATCGAGGCCAAACGCGCGGATGGCGTCGGTGTCGTCGCCCAAGCCCTCGAACTTGCGACGCATCCAGCGCGGCAGTTCGGCGCCGCAGGCGTCCGAGAAGCGGGCGAGCTTGGAGAAGCTGGCGATCGGCATGATGCCGGGAACGATGGGGATATCAACGCCTTGCGCGCGGATTTCGTCGACAAAGTGGAAGTAGGCGTCGGCATTGTAGAAGTACTGGGTAATCGCCGAATCGGCGCCGGCCTTGGCCTTGCGCACGAAGTTCGCCAGGTCGTCGCGCGGGAAGCGTGCCTGCGGGTGCCATTCGGGATATGCGGCGACGTCGAGGTGGAAATGATCGCCTGTCTCGGTGCGGATGAACTCGACGAGTTCATTGGCGTAGCGGAATTCGCCGGCCTCGGCGGTGCCCGACGGCAGATCGCCACGCAGGGCGACGATGCGGCGGATACCGGCCGCTTGATACTCGTTGAGAATATCGCGGATGTTGGCGCGCGTCGAACCGACGCAGGAAAGGTGTGGCGCGGCATTGAAGCCTTCGGCGGCGATTTCCTTGACGACCGAGAAGGTGCGCTCGCGCGTCGAGCCGCCGGCACCAAAGGTGACGGAGAAGAATTCCGGCTTGAGAACCGCTAGCTTGCTGCGCACGATGCGCAGCTTTTCGACGCCTTCGGGCGTCTGCGGCGGGAAGAACTCGATGGAGATTTCTATGTTCATGCTGATCCTTGGCAACCGCCATTCCGGCACAGGCCGGAATGGCGCGGGTCATCAATAGCGGTAATGCGTCGTCTTGTACGGGCCTTCGACCGGCACGCCGATGTAGGCGGCCTGCTCGGTCGTCAGGGTCGTGAGCTGGACGTTGAGCGTCTTGAGCTGCAGGCGCGCCACCTTCTCATCGAGATGCTTGGGCAGCGTATACACGCCGACCGGGTACTCGGCGGTCTTGGTGAACAGCTCGATCTGGGCAATCGTCTGGTTGGCGAAGGACGAGCTCATCACGTACGACGGGTGGCCGGTGGCGCAGCCGAGATTCACGAGGCGTCCCTTGGCGAGCAGGATGATGCGGTTGCCCGAAGGCAGCGTGATGTGGTCGACCTGCGGCTTGATCTCTTCCCACGCGTAGCCTTCGATCGAGGCGACGTTGATCTCGGAGTCGAAGTGACCGATGTTGCAGACGATGGCGTTGTGCTTCATCTTGACCAGGTGCTGGTGGTCGATGACGTGGTAGTTGCCGGTGCAGGTGACGAAGATGTCGGCCTTGTCGGCCGCGTAATCCATGGTCACCACGCGGTAGCCTTCCATTGCCGCTTGCAGTGCGCAGATCGGGTCGACTTCGGTGACCCAGACCTGAGCCGAGAGTGCGCGCAATGCCTGCGCCGAGCCCTTGCCGACGTCGCCGTAACCGCAGACGACGGCGACCTTGCCGGCGATCATCACGTCGGTGGCGCGCTTGATGCCATCGACCAGTGATTCGCGGCAACCGTACAGGTTGTCGAA
>JAGNOM010000008.1 GCA_017990155.1 Propionivibrio sp.
GCGCCCTCGAAGGCTGCGAAACCGTGCTCTGCTCGAAGATCGGCATCGAACCGTGGGGCCGGCTGGAAGCCGCCGGAATCCGGCCGAATGGCGAGCATGGCATGGAGAACATCGAGGAAGCCGTCATGGCCGTCTGGCGGGAAATGCTGGCGGCCGGCCAACTGGCGACGCCTGCCGCAGAAAGGAGGCGAGCCTGATGGCGCTCAAGATCATCGACAGCTGCGTTAATTGCTGGGCCTGCGAACCCTTGTGTCCGAGCCAGGCGATTCTGGAAGCGAAGCCGCATTTCCGGATCGAAGCCTCCAGATGCACCGAGTGTCTCGGCGATTACGCCGATCCACAATGCGCGTCGATCTGCCCGATCGAAGGCGCAATCGTCAATCACATGAACGAACCGTTGAATCCGCCCGGTTCGCTCACCGGGATTCCACCCGATCGCCGGACGGCGGTGATGGCGGAGATCGCTGCACGTTAGGAGTTCTCGATGGCTGTTGTCGTGTTTTACGAAAAGCCCGGTTGCGCCGGAAACGCTCGTCAAAAGTCCTTGCTGAAGGCCTCGGGGCATACGGTGGTGGCGAAGAGCATTCTCGATACGCGCTGGACGCGCTTGCAGTTGCTTTCGTTCCTTAAGCTGCTGCCGATGGTCGCGTGGTTCAACCGCAATTCGCCGCGCGTGAAGAGTGGGGAGGTGGTTCCCGAGGCGTTCGATGAGGCCGACGCGACGACAGTGCTGGAGCTTTTTCAGAATGATCCCTTGCTGATTCGGCGGCCTCTGCTCGACGTTGACGGCGAGCGTCGCGCTGGTTTTGAAGTTCAGGAGATCGACGACTGGATCGGGTTGTCGGTTCAGGTTGCTCCCGGTGGCGCAAAGCTTGAAGCCTGCAGCCACGACCGCACGGCAGCGCACCAATGTAGCGGTCACGCCGGCGCTTTGCCGCATGAGCCGAGTCATGCGCTCGAAAGCTGAAGGCACCGTCGAGATCGCGCCGGGAGTGCATTGGATCGGCGCGTTCGATCCCGGCTTGCGCTCGTTCGACATCATCCTCAAGACCGCCAACGGGACAACCTATAACTCGTATGCCGTGCGCGGCAGCGAAGGCGTCGCCATTATCGATACGGTGAAGGCGTGCTTTTCGGACGACTTCTTCCGCAAGCTCGAATCGGTCGCACGCTACGACGAAATCACAACCATCGTCCTCAATCATCTGGAGCCGGATCACTCCGGCGCGCTGCCTGAGTTGCGGCGCCGTGCGCCACAGGCCCAGCTCTATATCTCCTCGCGCGGCAAGCCGATGCTCAAGGGGCTGCTGCACGGCGACCCGCTCGCATTTACGCCGGTGACGACGGGCGACACGGTGAGCCTCGGCGACCGTTCGCTGAGCTTTCTGAACACGCCATTCCTGCATTGGCCGGATACGCAATGTACCTGGCTGGAGGATTCTGGGTTGTTGTTCTCTGGCGATGTCTTCGGCTGCCACTTCTGCGACGCGCGCTTGTTCAACGATGCGGTCGGCGATTTCCGCTTCTCGTTTGATTATTACTACGCCCACCTGATGCGTCCGTTCCGGGGGCGCGTTCTGGAAGCGCTTGAACTGATCGAGCCTTTGCCCGTTCGACTCATCGCACCGGCGCATGGACCGATCCTGCGCGACACGCCCCAGCACTATGTCCGGCGCTACCGCGAGCTTTCTTCACCTACGCTGAAAAACGAGGCCGGGGACGTGAAGACGCTGCTGGTGTTCTACCTCTCTGCCTACGGCAGTACGCGCGGCATGGCCGAGGCGGTTGCCACCGGAGCAGAAGACGCGGGCGGGGTGCGCGTTTCGCTCTACGACCTGGAGGTCGGCGAGGTGGCGCCGTTCGTCGATCTCATTGAGGAAGCCGACGGCCTGGTCTTCGGCAGCCCGACGATCAACGGCGACGCCGTGAAGCCGCTCTGGGATCTGCTCTCGTCGCTGACCGCCATTCACGTGCGCGGCAAGATCGGCGCGGCGTTCGGTTCATTCGGCTGGAGCGGCGAAGCGGTGCCGATGATCGAGGACCGACTGCGCGGACTCAAGCTGCGCGTGCCGGTGCAGGGCGTGCGCGCCCGCCTGATTCCCACAGCGCTTGAACTCGACGCCTGCCGCGACCTCGGGCGCGAACTGGCGCTACACCTGACCGGACAGGTCGACACCCGAATCATCGACATGGCCGCACTGGCCTGAAAGGAATCGCCCCATGCCCAAAGCAAAGGTCACCTTTGAAGATGTCAGCGTCACCGTCTCGGTGCCGGCCGGAACCCGGCTCATCGAAGTTTCGGAGAAAGTCGGCGCCGGCATCACTTACGGCTGCCGTGAAGGCGAGTGCTGCACCTGCCTGACGAAAATTGTGTCCGGTTACGAAAACCTCGCCGCACCGTCATTTCTTGAGGATCAGGTACTCAAGGACAACCTCGCACCGCGCCATCACCGCCTCGCCTGTCAGGCGCAGGTGCTGGGCGGCGATGTGATCGTCAAACCGGCCTGATCAAGGCACACCACAATCCGTTTGCCTCAAACCAACCGATAGGGAGTACCGCATGCCAAACATCACTTTCTCCAGCGTCCTGCACAAGGACAAGACCGTCTATGCCGTCGCAGGCAGTCACAAGAAGACCATTCTCGAAATCGCCAAGGAGAACCACATTCCGATCGACTTCTGCTGTGGCGATGGCGAATGCGGGACGTGTCTGGTCAAGGTCTTCAGCGTCAATCGCAAGAAGCGCATGGGCCATCCGCTGACCGATCATGAGGTCAAGGTGCTCAAGGAGATGGGCAAGATTACGCAGGAGCAAGTCGACCAGATGATGATCGATGACCTGATGCCGACCGAATGGCGGCTGGCGTGCCAGATGGTGATGCGCGACGAGGACATCATCGTCGAGTATCCGAGCCGTTAGCATTTGAGCGTAGATCGCGAAGTCCTGTCGCGCGCCGAGGCTGCCTATCTTGGACTGGCCATTGGCGACGCTCTGGGTGCGACGGTCGAGTTCCTGATGCCGCGGGAGATCGCGCACCAGTACGGCGTGCATCGTGAAATTCGCGGCGGCGGCTGGCTGGGCTTGAGGCCCGGCCAGGTGAGCGACGACACGACAATGTCGCTGGCGCTGGGTGCGGCCATCATTGCCGACGGCGGCGAGGTGAGGGCGCTTTCGTGTGCGCAGGCTTTCGACGGCTGGATGCGCAGCAAACCCGTCGACATCGGCAATACGATCCGGCGCAATCTCATTGCCTTCCGGCGCGCCGGAAATCCTTCCGCGACGCCATCCGAACACGACGCCGGCAACGGCGCCGCGATGCGCGTTCTGCCGGTCGCGCTGGCGACGCTCGGACGCAACGAAGATGCGGTGCGCGACGCGGTGCGCGCCCAATCGCACGTGACGCACCACAATCCGGTATCCGACGCCGCGTGCGAGTTCATCGCGCTGGCCGTGCAGGATTTTGTGCGCGGTGAGCCGCTGCGAAACGTCTATCGCCGGCGAATTGGCCCGCTGATCCGCGCCTTCCCGGAATTTTCCTTCCGCCGTCGTCGTCGCGAAAACCCGAGCGGCTGGATCGTCGAAACCCTGCAGGCCGTCCTGCAGGGATTGCTGGAAACCGACAGCGTCGAGAGCTGCCTCGTCGACGTCGTCAATCGTGGCGGCGATGCCGATACGACCGGTGCGATTGCCGGCATGCTCGCCGGCGCACTCTACGGTCTGCGTTCGATTCCGCCGCACTGGCTCAAGGCGCTCGAGCCAGCCGTGCGCGATGACTGCCTGCAGCAGGCGAGGGCGCTCGTCATAACTTCCGAGAGGCTGAGTGGTCCGCGGTAGAAATCAGTCAATCCGTTTGTTGCGGAGTCGCTGATTGGATGAAGACCTGAAGTATCGGCGCTAGCAGCGATCGGGGAAATTCAACGAAGCGGACTCATCTTTCCGGCTTCTACTGGACGTTCTCCGTGGCCTGATTCTTGACGCGAAAGTAGCGTGCCGCGCCGGTTCCGCTCATTTCGAATATGCCAGCGGCTTTCAAGGCGTCGGTTAGTGTTGGCTGCCCGGACTCCTTAACAGAATGCCCCTGGCTTTTGAGCTTTTGACCGATTATTCCGATAGGCGCCCAACCGTTTGTTGCAGTGGCGGCCAATACCGAATTTCTTAGCGCCGAATGGAATCCGATGTTAGCCGCGGTTTTCTTCTCGCCGGGAACAGGCGATTTATGGGGACTCGTTGGCCGACAAAAATAGCTTTGCCCATTCTTGTACACACGCTGGACCAGCTCGAACGCACCGGTTTTTTGTACAAGGTCAATGAATTTCGCACAACCATAAGTACGCGGATCGAAGTCGGAGTGGTTGGCGTGAATGTAGGTCGACATCTGACCGAGCATGGCCCAGCCCTGTTCATCCGCTACGTTGGTGTAGCTTCTTGCCAGAACGCCTATTGCCTGAGCGGGTAGGCGAAGTATTGGGCCGGGCGTATCAACAGTGGCTTGATTTACAGTTTCTGTTTCGGGCGGGACGTTGGCATTGCGTGGGAGCGCTGATTTTTCAGCCTCATTGGCGCTTGCTTTCGCCACCGAAGGAGCAGTGCTAACTTTGTCGGCGCCCTGTTCCGCTTGTGGTGTTTCGAGGAGATTCTCGACGTAAATGTAGCGATCACACGCATTGACGAAAGCCTTGGGTGCCTTCTTTTCTCCGAAACCGAAAACAACAAGACCATCTTCCCGAATGCGAGTTGCAAGGCGCGTGAAGTCGCTATCACTACTGACTAAGCAGAATCCCTCGAAGCGGTGAGAGTGAAGTAGATCCATTGCGTCGATGATCAGCGCGCTATCGCTTGCGTTTTTCCCGATGGTGTTGCGGTATTGCTGTATCGGGTGAATCGCATGCTCGGCGAGCTTGATTTTCCAGGCGGCAAGATTCTGACTGGTGAAATCCCCGTAAATTCGCCTGACAGTCACGCGGCCGTGCCTGGTGATTTCCTCTAGGATTGGGGAAACCGTATCCAGGCGAACGTTGTCGGCATCGATTAGAACCGCAAACGAAGGGAGATCATGCTTCATGCTTTTCGACTCCTATTCTTGTTGATGACAAAATGGTACCAGATGGGGTCTCGTGTCAGCTGCTGTTACCTTTGCTCAATGAAGTAGGCGCTAGCCGTCCCGCCGGTGACGACTGATATCCCGTGTTGGAGCGTGACCGGCGACTGGCTCGCGGTCGCCTGAGTGATCGGCTCAAATTTCTCGGGTTTCATCAATCGGACGCAAACCTTCTTCTGCATCGGGACGAAGCAGTACGTGTTGAGTACGTTCCCGTCGGCTGATGGTACCTTCAGACACTTGCAGTATTCCGGAGAGTAAAAAAGTGACGACCGAACTCAAGCCGATTGTGGCTTTCGAAGAATCGTTTGAAAAACTCGACATTCGCGTCGGGCGAGTCACGCACGCCGAACTCGAAACGCAGACGCCCACGCCGACTTACAAGATGCTGATCGACTTCGGTAAGTTCGGTACGCGCGTGAGTTACGGGCGTTTTACGCAGCACCCGGTGAACGAGGTGGTCGGGCGGCTGGTGCTGGGTGTTCTCAACTTCGGGCCGAAGGCGATGGGGTCGGTGGCGTCAGAAGTACTGGTGCTCGGTGTGCAGTTCCCCAAGGCCTCGAGCGGCGAGGCGACCTTTATTTCGCCGGCGGTTGATGCGAAGGTCGGTTCGAAACTGTTCTGAGGAGCTTGCGAGGCGGAAGCATCAGTCAACAGCTTCAGCGATCAGCGCCGGAAGTCCGCTCTCGACAAGTTCGATCCCGATCCTTTTCAGGAAGCGTCGCTCTTTGTCCGTCGCGCCTTCAATCAGCGCCCAGCCTGCCGGCGAGGCGGCGTCGTGAATCAGGTCGGAGAGCACCATGCGCTCGGTGTCGCGGGTCAGGCGCAGGCCGAGCAGGAGGTAGCGCTTGTCGCGCCGCCGCGTCTTGACGAAGGCGGGGACGGCAAAGCCGCCCATCAGCTCGGTGATGTAGTCAACATAGTCGGCGTCGGAAGCGATGTAGCTCGGTTCCGGCCGTGGTGCGCCCATCGGCTTGAACAGCACGGGGAGTGCCGGGTTGGCCTGGTCCGGATCGATCGCGGCGTACTTTTCGCCATCGTAGGCAAAGAGCTTGAAACGGAAACCGTTGGCGACGATGCGGGCGCAACCTAGGATCAGCGTGTGCGGGATCGTCGCGTAGCTGTCGAGCAGTTGCGCGTCGCGGTTGATGTCGATGACGCAGGGCGGGCGGATTTCGCGCAGCCAGTCGTGCAAGGCCGAGCGAGTCCAGTCGGTCGCGCCGTAGGTGGCGTCGAGAAAGCGCGTAACGGCGGCGCGGCCGCGCTTCAGTTCGACGTTCATCGCCGCACGCGAGAACTCGTACATCAGCTTCGGCGACATTGGCTTGCCGCCGTTCATGGCGAGGATCAGCTGATCGCTGGTCGCCGGCATGGGTGCGCCGGTGGTGGTTGAAACCACATCGGAGAGAACGCCGGGGCCGAGATAGGGGACGATGCTGCCGTCCTTGAGTCCGGCGATGATTTGCACGCGCAGTTGCGGGTCCATGATTGTCCTTGTGGTGATGATGGACAGTCACTCGCAAGAAGCGCGCCCCGACGGGATGGCTTGCCGCAGTGTGGTGTGAGTTGTTTATGTCTGTCGCGTTTGCGACAATTCAGAGCGTACCGATGGCAATGTCGTAAACACCGCCGATGACGAGGTACTCGTTCTCGCCCTTCAAGACGCCGGGCAGCGTGTCGCAGCTGAAGAAGATCTTTTGTGTCGGGATGCGCGCGGTGACGATGTAATCGCCGAACTCGCCTGCGCGCTCGCGCGAGGTCGTAAATGAAACCATGTTGTTGAAGAGGACGATCTGGCGGCTCTTGCTGCCAATCAGCGTTTCGTGCTCGGAAATGCGGTTGATGCCCCGGTAGAGCTCGATGCGCGCGGTGCCGCCGCTGCGCTGGAATTCGTACTGGCTGTAGGCATAGACCAGGTCGAGCTGCGCTTCCAGCGCATTGGTGCCGTACAGGCCGGCCGAGCGCATCTCCTGATAGCGCAGGTAGGCCGCACCCGAAAAATCGCGCAAGGGTTCGCCGTGAAAGCGCGGCAGCAGGCCGAAGCGCGATTCCACCCAGCCCTTGAGAATCGCACCTTCGCGCCCGTCGGAGTCGAAGCTCCAGCCACGCAGCACGCGCATCCAGTTGGCGTTCGCTCGCCGCCTTGAGCGTTCGTTCAGTCCGGCCTTCTCCAGTTCTTCCAGACAGAAATGCACGGTGAGGTAGTCGCGGAAAGCGCTCGCGCGCGCCGCCTTGTCGTCAATGGCCGCGAGCCGATGGAACAGGTCGGCGTGCAGTTCTGCCACGCCGTCGAGGTGCAGCGGCGATGGAAAACGCTGGAAAGTCAGGCTGCCGAGGATGACCGGCGGGACATTGCAGCGATTGATCGGCAATCGCGCGTAGCGCGGCAGCGTTGCGGTGTCGTTGTCGCTTGCCCGACAAAGGGGCGCGTCATTGTCGGATTCCGCCGGCCTGTCCGTTTCGGCATCTTCGCTGATTAGTTCTTTCATTTCATGTGCTTACGTTCATGGTTGGCGATTGGCACGGTCTTTGCGAAACGTTGCTCGGGAACGCGGGAATCTTCCTGATCCCCGAGTGATATTCGATAGAGGAGATTGCACCATGGCAAAACTACGGCAGGCAGCCATCTATGGCAAGGGAGGCATCGGGAAATCGACGACGACCCAGAATCTGGTCGCCGCGTTGGCCGAGGCCGGTCAGAAGGTCATGATCGTTGGCTGTGACCCGAAAGCCGACTCGACCCGCCTGATCCTGCACAGCAAGGCTCAGAACACGGTCATGCACCTGGCGGCGGAAGCGGGTTCGGTCGAAGACCTGGAGCTCGAGGATGTACTGGCCGTCGGCTACGGCGGCATCAAGTGCGTCGAGTCCGGTGGTCCGGAGCCCGGGGTTGGCTGTGCCGGTCGCGGCGTCATCACCGCCATCAACTTCCTTGAGGAAGAGGGCGCTTACGACGAAGACCTGAACTTTGTTTTCTACGACGTGCTCGGTGATGTGGTGTGCGGCGGTTTTGCCATGCCGATCCGCGAGAACAAGGCGCAGGAAATCTACATCGTCGTCTCCGGCGAAATGATGGCCATGTATGCGGCCAACAACATCGCCAAAGGAATCGTGAAGTACGCCAATTCCGGCAGCGTGCGGCTCGCAGGGCTGATCTGCAACAGCCGCAAGACCGACCGGGAGGATGAGCTGATCGAAGCGCTGGCCGCCAAGCTCGGCACGCAGATGATCCACTTTGTGCCACGCGATAACGTCGTGCAACACGCCGAAATCCGCCGCATGACCGTCATCGAATACGACCCGACGGCCCAGCAGGCTGACGAGTACCGGGCGCTGGCGCGCAAGATTGTGGACAACAAGAAGTTCGTCATTCCCCAGCCTCTGGAAATGGAGGAACTGGAGGAGTTGCTGATGGAATTCGGAATCATGGAAGCGGAAGACACCACCATCATCGGCAAGACGGCGGCAGAACTTGCAGCCGAGGCAGCCGAGGCTGCGGTGGCGGCTTAAGGGCACGCGTTCAAACCATTAACCACGGAGACACAGAGGCACAGAGAAAGCGAGGCAAGAGATGTCGCTTCAATTTGGGTTCTTCTCACTGCCATCTCTGTGTCTCAGTGTCTCTGTGGTGAAAATGGATTCGTTCAGCAGCAATTCGATTTAACGACCGAGGGCGCCGTGCCGGACAGAAGGCCGTCGCCCGGACAGGAGAAGCAAAATGGGTTTGCTCAATCGTGAAGAAGCCGAAGCCCTCATTCAGGAGGTGCTCGAGGTTTATCCTGAGAAGGCCAAGAAGGACCGTGCCAAGCACTTGATGGTCAACGACAAGCAGCTCGAGTCGGCCAAGAAGTGCATCACCTCGAACCGCAAATCGGTGCCCGGGGTCATGACCCAGCGCGGCTGTGCCTACGCCGGAGCCAAGGGCGTGGTGTGGGGGCCGTTCAAGGACATCATCGACATCTCGCACGGTCCGATCGGCTGCGGCCAGTACTCACGCGGCGGTCGCCGCAACTACTATTCGGGCATCGCCGGTATCGACTCGTTCTGCGATCTGATGTTCTCGTCCGACTTCCAGGAGAAGGACATCGTTTTCGGCGGCGACAAGAAACTCGCCAAGCTGATCGATGAAGTCGAATCGCTGTTTCCGCTCTCCAAGGCCATTTCGGTCCAGTCCGAATGCCCGATCGGCCTGATCGGCGACGACATCGAAGCGGTGGCCAAGAAAAAGGCCGCCGAGATCGGCAAGACGATCGTGCCGGTGCGCTGCGAAGGTTTCCGCGGTGTCTCGCAGTCGCTCGGGCACCACATCTCGAACGACGCCTTGCGCGACTGGATGCTCTCCGCGCGCGACGGAAAACTCGATGAAGGGACGCCTTACGACGTGGCGATCCTCGGCGACTACAACATCGGCGGTGACGCCTGGGCCTCGCGCATCCTGCTCGAAGAGATGGGCCTCAATGTCGTGGCGCAATGGTCAGGCGACGGCACGGTCGCGGAAATCGAAAACACGCCGAAGGTAAAGCTGAACCTACTGCACTGCTACCGTTCGATGAACTACATCGCCCGGCACATGGAGGAGAAGTACAACATCCCCTGGATGGAATACAACTTCTTCGGCCCGACCAAGATCGCCGAGAGCCTGCGCGAGATCGCCGCGCACTTTGACGACACGATCAAGGAAGGCGCCGAGCGCGTGATCGCCAAGTACCAGCCGATGATGGATGCGATCATCGCCAAGTTCAAGCCGCGCCTGCTGGGCAAGAAGGTCATGCTCTACGTCGGCGGCCTGCGTCCGCGCCATACGGTGGGCGCTTACGAAGATCTGGGCATGGAAGTCGTCGGCGCCGGTTACGAGTTCGCACACAACGACGACTACGACCGCACGATCGCCGAGTTGAAGGACGCGACCCTCATCTACGACGACGCCACCGGCTACGAGTTGGAGGAGTTCGTGCGCCAGATCAAGCCCGATCTCGTCGGTTCCGGGATCAAGGAAAAGTATGCCTTCCACAAAATGGGCGTGCCTTTCCGCCAGATGCACTCCTGGGACTACTCCGGCCCCTACCACGGCTACGACGGCTTTGCCGTCTTCGCCCGCGACATGGACATGACGATCAACAACCCGTGCTGGTCGATGTTCAAGGCACCGTGGGAAGAACTCGCTGGGGAAGCTCAGGCAGAAGCAGCGTAAGACCATTAACCACTGAGGCACAGAGACACAGAGAACGGCAAGAACACTGACGGCTTAGTTGAGGTTTTCTCTGTGCCTCTGTGCCTCTGAGTCTCTGTGGTGAAAGGTTCTACCGAATTTCAACTCATGCCCGTGTCCACAAATGGCTGGCCGGGCAAAGGAGATGACGATGCAAACCGTAGATAACATCAAGCCCTGTTTTCCGCTCTTCAACGAAGACGAGTATCAGGCGGTATTCGAAAAGAAGCGCAGTTATGAAGAGCGTCCTTCGGATGAGAAGGTCGCCGAAACGTTCGAGTGGAGCACGACGCAGGAGTACCAAGACCTCAACTTCAAGCGTCAGGCGCTGACGATCAACGCGGCCAAGGCTTGCCAGCCGCTCGGCGGTGCGTTGTGCGGCCTCGGTTTCGAAAAGACGATGGTGTACATCCACGGCTCGCAAGGCTGCGTGGCGTACTTCCGCACCTATTTCAACCGCCACTTCAAGGAACCGATCGCCTTCATTGCCGATTCGATGACCGAAGACGCGGCGGTATTCGGCGGCCAGAAGAACGTGCATGAAGGCTTGCAGAACGCGACCAAGCTCTACGACGCCAAGATGATCACCATGTGCACGACGTGTATCGCCGAAGTCATCGGCGACGATCTCGGCGCCTTCATCGGCAACGCGCGCAAGGAAGGCTACGTCGACAAGGATTTCCCGATTCCCTACGCCAACACCCCATCGTTCGTCGGGTCGCACGTTACCGGCTGGGACAACATGTTCGAGGGCATCATGCGTTACTTGACCCTCAACACCATGGAGGGCAAGGCACCGGGCCAGAACGGCAAGATCAACATCGTGCCGGGCTTCGAGACCTACCTGGGCAATTACCGTGTCATCCGGCGCTACCTGGGTGAAATGGGCGTCGACTACACGTTTCTTTGCGATCCGTCGGAGGTGCTCGACACGCCGGCGACCGGCAATTACGAGATGTATGCCGGCGGCACGACGATCGAGGAGGTGAAGGACGCGCCGAACGCGATCACCACCTTCATGCTGCAATCGACGACCCTGGAGAAGACGCGGAAGTACATCGAGAACACCTGGAACCACGAGATCCCCAAGCTGAACATTCCGATGGGTATTGAGTGGACCGATGAGTTCCTGCTCAAGGTTTCCGAAGCGACCGGCAAGCCCGTTGCACCGTCGATTACCAAAGAACGCGGCCGCCTCATCGACATGATGACCGACTCGCACCAGTGGTTGCACGGCAAGAAGATGGCCGTCTTCGGCGACCCGGACTTCGTCATGGGCCTGGTCAAGTTCATGCTCGAACTGGGCATCGAACCGACCCACATCGTCTGCAACAACAGCAACAAGCGTTGGGAAAAGGCGATGAAGAAGATGCTCGAAGATTCGCCCTACGGCATCCACGCCAAGCTGTATCCGGGATGTGACCTGTGGCACCTGCGCAGCCTTTGTTTCACGGACAAGCCAGACTTCATCATCGGCAGCAGCTACGGCAAGTTCATCCAGCGCGACACGCTGCACAAGGGTCCGGAGTTCGAAGTGCCGCTGATCCGGCTCGGTTTCCCGATCTTCGACCGGCATCACCTGCACCGCATGACGACGCTGGGCTACGAAGGCGGAATGTACATCCTGACCACCCTGATCAACGCCGTTCTGGAAGGCCTCGACGGACAGACCAAGTTGCTCGGAAAAACGGATTACAACTTTGATCTGGTTCGGTAGGGAATAGATTCCGTTCGTCCTGAGCCTGTCGAAGGATGAACGGAATCCTCTGCGTGATTCGGGTTGTATCAATCGTTTTTCTCAGTGCCTCACTGGAGAGGTAAATGGCCAACATCATGATCCGCAAGGGCGACAAGGGCTACGTGTTCTACATGCCCAAGCGCGATATCGAGGACTCGATCGTCTCGATGGAGTTCGATACGCCCGAGAAGTGGGGCGGTGAAATCAAGCTCGGCAACGGCGGCATCTACTACATCGAGCCGCAGGCGGCGCCGGCGCGCCTGCCGTACTCGGTGCGCGCCAAGCGCATCGACGGCGTCGAATGATTCGTTGAATAGAAAGGAGAAACACCATGGCAATGAAGATTACGCAAGCGGAATGTACGTCCTGCGGCGACTGCGTGCCAGTCTGCCCGACCAAGTCGATCGTCGAGAAGGGTGGCATCTTCAAGATCAACAAGGACACCTGCACCGAATGCGAGGAGTTCGACTCGCCCAAGTGCGTTGATACCTGTCCGGGCGGCGATACCTGCATCGTTTATTTGTAAAACCGCTGGACCGTCATTCCGGCGAACGCCGGAATGACGACTGAACACCACAGGAGACACCGATGACCGCATCAATCACCCGCGAAGCCGCCTTGCGGCTCGGAATGGCCGCCAGGGAACTGGGCGGCGTCAGCTTGAACGGATTCGTCCAGGCGGTGGGCGACAGGATCGGTCTGCCGTTGACCGAAACGCGCCTCGCGACCATCACCGTGACCGATCTGCGCGAAATCCTCGCCGGCAACCATGCGGAAGAAGACTGCAAGGTCGGCGTCGAGCCGGATACCCTCAAGAAGGCGGTGCGCCTGCTGTGGGGCGAAGACGGTTCGTTCAGCGAGCTGCCGACAGTGGACGACTATGTCGACGGCTGCATGCCCGGGTCCATTCGTCTCGCGTGCGCCTCGAATACCGGGGAGGTGCTCGATGGGCACTTTGGTTCTTGCGAGCGCTTTCTGGTTTACCAGCTGACCGCGGACGAATCGCGCCTGATCGCCATCCGCCCGACACTCGAAGCCGACTATGCGGAAGACCGCAATGCCGCACGGGCGTCGCTGATCGCCGATTGCAACGTCGTGTGCATCCAGTCGATTGGCGGTCCGGCGGCGGCCAAAGTCGTTCGCACCGGCGGACACCCGGTCAAGGTGCCCCATCCCGAGGCTGCGCGAGCGGTCGTGGCGCGCCTGCAGGCGGCCTTGCACCAGCCGCCGCCGTGGCTGGCCAAGGTCATGGGCGTGAAGGCGGCATCGCTGGAAAAGTACGCGAACATGGCCGAATGAGGGGTGCGCAATGATCGACCCGGCTTTGATGACGAAGGTCATGGCGTTCTTGGAACATCGCATGGAGCATCGGGCGGGTCGTCCTGGCGAATCGACCGATGCGCTGCTGCGAGCGCTGCGCGAGCGGTTTGTCGGCGTCCACTTTTCTGTCTGCAGCGATGACGACCTGCCGGCGCGACTTCCGCCGGCGGCCGAAAGCGGGATTTGTCGGCTGTACTATGTCGCTTCCGGCGGCCACTGCCTGCGCCTCACCAACGCGGCGGAGTCAGCGACGGGGCTGGTGGTAGCGATGCTCGACGAGGATGAATGATGAATATGCTGGATGCGAAGGATGCGGCGCCGATCAGCGCTTTCCCCAGACAAACCGATTTTGATCGCGCGGTCGCGGAGATGTGCGTACGCGTTCCGGTCTCGGCCGGCGCGGCCGGATTGGCGAAGGAACTCGTCAAGCTCTCGCCGCAACTCTTCTTTCGCGATGTGCTGACGCGGGGCGGCTGGTATCGCCTTGGCGGCGTGATCGACGCCGACGGCGACTACATCGCGGACGACCTCGGCGTGTGGGCCGAGGCCGAGCTGGCGAAGTGTGCTGACGATTTTCATGCCTTTGCCGAAGCTTGCGAAGGACGCGGCCTGCGTGCCACGCGCCTGAACGGCAAGACGCATTACCTGGTCGCGTCGACGGGATCGCTGGCGGAAGATTTTCTGCAGGTGGAGATCGAGGAATTGCAGGAAGTCATCAGCCATGAACTCTTCGCCGGCGAAACGCCCGGCAACGTCGAAGAACTCGCCGATCCTTCGCGCGCCGGGAAAGCCGGGGACGGATTCATCCCGCTCGGTGCGCCGTTCTACACCTTGCGGCGGGTGACCGATGTGGCGGCCTTCCTCCGGCGCATGTCCGAGCAGAAGCCCGAAGTCCAGAACGTGCAGCGCTTTTTCGATGCCTGGCAGGCGTCGAGCGCCGGCGCCTCGACCCTGTTCAGCAATCACTGGGTGCTCGGCGTGCGCGAGTACATCGACCGCTATCACCAGCCGATCCTCCAGGCGACGCCGGTCGCGGCCGTCAACGGCCTGGCGCCGAAATTCGCTGGCGCGTTCGGCGCGCGCGGCATGGTGCTCTACGAAGCCCTGCAGCAGTTCGACCGGCGCCTCGGCTACCCGATGGCCTGGTTCTTCCACATGCTGACGACGAAGCGCGTGCCACACGCCGTGGCCAATGCCGTCGTCGACGACGTCCAAGCCGGCTTTAGCTACCTGCCCGAGCGCGATGTGAAGGTGATCAAGGACTGGCTGCACCGGCCGTTCGCGTTCTGACGCGCCGGCGATCTGAATTTCTCCGTTCCATCGCCGACGCGTCACGCCGGTACGCACCGGAACGGCGAACCTGCATACAATCAGCGTCTCCCTAAAGAAATCGTGCACACCTGTCGAAAGCACCCTGTGGGGGTGCTCGTTCGGCTGTCTCTATGACTTATGGCCTATCATGGTCTATCGCGCCTTAGTGCTGATAGACTAATCGGGCCGGCTTGGATCGGAGTACGCCAAAGCCAATCACCTCCATTCACATATAACAAACGGGGTTGCGTCGATGAAAACTCTCTCAATTGTTCGAAAAATGCAGTTGTTGATGGCGGCTTCGCTGGTCGCTTTGATCATGGTGGCGGGTGCGGGCTACCTCGGCGTGTCCACGATCAGTGGCGCCCTGAGCGTGACGCAAAAGAACACGATGCCGGCCGTGGCGACGATCGGTGACATCCAGACCAAGTATGCGCAGTACCGGATGGCGATTACCGAGCACATCTCCACCGGCAATGCCGACGATATGACGAAGATCGCTGATGGCATTGCGGTGATCAAGAAGCATCTGGACGCACAGTTCGAGAAATATGGCAAAGAGTTGGCGATCGATGCCAAGGACGCCGAGCAGATTGAGGCCGAAAAGAAGCTGTTTGCGCAGTTCCAGGAAATCGCCGCCAAAGTGATCGATCTTTCGACGAACTTTGGCAAGGATGAAGCCGATCTCATCATCAAGAACAATGGCGCGAAAATCGGCGATCAGCTGACCGGCGCCCTGGCGGCGCATCTGGAGTACAAACTCGAACAGGCCCGTGCGCTGGAAGCGTCGTCCAGCGCCAGTGCGCGGCTATCGCAATTGTCGGCCGCTGGCATCAGCATCGCCGGCTTCGTGGTCGTCCTGCTGATCGGACTGTTCATCATTCGCGGCATTGTCGGTGCGCTGCGCAATATGTCGGCAACCTTGTCCCGCCTCGAAGAGCTCGACTTCACCGGGCGCGCGGATGCGACCAGAAATGACGAGTTGGGACAGATGGCGGGTGCGCTCAATCGCCTGCTCGACAAACTGCAGGCGAATCTGCGTTCGATCGCACAGCAGGCAGCGGACGTGGCGTCGGCCTCGTCGCAAATGGCCTTGACGGCGGAAGGGCTGGCCTCGACCTCCGAATTCCAGCACACGACGGCCTCGGATATCGCGGCAACGATCGAGGAAATGACAGTCAGCATCAACCACGTCGGCGATCGCGCCAGCGAAGCCAACCGAATCTCGAGTGCATCCGGTTCGCTTGCCAGTTCCGGCGAAGTCGTGATCGGGCACACCGTCGCCGACATCCAGAACATCGCCACGACCGTGCATGACGCCTCGATGCTGATTCACGGTCTCGACGAGCATAGCCAGCAGATCTCCAGCATCGTCGCCGTCATCAAGGAGGTGGCCGACCAAACCAATCTCCTGGCGCTCAATGCCGCGATTGAAGCGGCTCGCGCCGGCGAACAAGGACGCGGCTTTGCGGTCGTCGCCGACGAAGTACGAAAACTTGCCGAACGGACGGCGACCTCGACCACCAAGATTTCTTCGACGGTTGAGTCGATGAGAACCAGCGCCGGCGGCGCCGTGGTCACCATGCAGGGCGTCGTAACTACCGTCGAACAAGGCGTTTCGCGTGCGCAGGAAGCGAATGCCGCGATCCGGGAAATCGGGGAAGGCAGCCGCAGCGCTGTGGCGATGGTCGAGGAAATCACGGATGCGATTCGCGAACAGGGTTCGGCGACCAACAGCATTGCGAATCAGGTCGACAAGATGGCGCACATGGCCGAGGAGAGCAGTGCGGCGGCCGGGGCGAGCGCGGAAGCGGCAAAAACGCTGGATCGGCTGGCTGCCGACATGCAACGCATCGTCAGTCACTACAAGCTTTAGCGAGCTTCTGCATGCAGTCGTCCGGACTGCGGCGCAATGAAAAACGGGGGCCAGCCAGCCCCCGTTTTTTTGTACCTGCCGTGCGTGCCGCCGGCGCAAGAAGTCAGGCGTTGCTTTCCCGGACGCGCTTCCTGAAAATCCGGAACAGGTCGCCGCAAAGCAAGCCCGAGAGCGACACCACGGAGGCGACGGGGAAGAGAAACAGGCAGCCCATGAGGAACCACCCGCCTTGATCGGCCGGCGTTACCGGCGGAGAAATCACCGCCAGCGCGATGGCCACCAGGTAGAAGGCGCCAATGCCGCCAAGAAAGGTGATGAGTCGAGCAATTCCAGTCACCCGGCAGGCGAGGGCCGCGATAATTCCTGCCAGCAGCGGCGCCCACTGTTGCCACGAGCAACCGGATACGGCGAAAGGCCAGGCGACAAGTTGGCAGACAAGGCTATCGACGATGAACATGTTCAGCATGAGTACGACACTGTTTTGAAACCGTCAGTCGCGCCGAAAGCGCGTTCAGGTAGGTGATCGGGTCGCTGCCGATCGGTTCAGCAGCCTGCTAATGGTATCTCAGCGCAAGGTTCTACAGTCAATACATCAGGCGGCAAATCCCGGCCACGACGGCTATTTGGCGGTTTCGCCACGCTGCCGGCCGGCAGTATTTTCTTAGCGAATGCGCCTGATTGCTTGGTTGGCGCGCTTTCCGGGGCATCAGGCTGATGTCCTTGTTTTAGTTGTACTTTCGCCACACTGAAAACTATATTTAAAGTGCTTCCACAAAAAGAAAAGGAGTCAATCATGTTCAAGCACATTCTTGTTCCGACTGATGGCTCACCGTTATCCCAGGATGCCGTTCGCAAGGCAGTGCCGCTTGCCAAGGAAAACGGGGCAAAAGTGACAGCGCTGTACGTCAAGTTGCCAGCTCCGGCGCACTACTGGAGCCACGTCATCTGGGTCAACCTGCCAGAGCCGTCCGCATTTGAAGAGTTCGCCGAAAAAGAGGCGCAGGAGGCACTCGCTTTTGTCGAAGGCTTGTGTCGCGAACACGGCGTCGAGTGCAGCAAGTTCTCGGTGACGAACGAACACGTCTATCAAGCGATCATTGATGAAGCGACCAAGAACAGCTGCGACCTGATCTTCATGGCCTCACACGGCCGGCGCGGTGTTGACGCCCTGGTACTCGGCAGCGAAACGCACAAGGTACTCACGCACTCGAAAATCCCGGTGCTTGTCTCCCGCTAGAGGTGCACAAGAACGCCGGTCCGGCCTGTGATCGGCCGGTCGAATCGGGCGGGGTGGTTTTCATCGTGCAATCCTGCCCGGTGTAGGCGACGTGTCATGGCCGCCGCGGCCCCGAATGCGCCGCCAACAGCACCGTGCTCTTCCCGGTCGTCGCGCTGATTGTCTCGGCAGTCCTTGAAGGCTGGCGCTGGTGATGTTGGGGAATGTGCTTCAACTAACCGAAAACCGATTCGGTTCCTTACCTTCCTGAATCGCGAAGATGACGAGGACGATCCAGCCGATCAGCGGGATGAACCAGAGCAGAAGGAACCAGCCGCTGCGGTCAGTATCGTGCAGGCGTCGGGCTCCGACGGCGAGGGAGGGTAGGAGGATGGCGAGCGAGAACAGTCCCGAGAACGCTTGGCCGATGATGCCTGCTGCTGCCGAGCCAAGGAAAGTGAAGAGGAAGAACCACCAGTATTCGGAGCGCGAGGCGCGGCCTTCGAAGGTGGCGTATTTCTTGAAGCAGATGCTGATCGATTCGCCGAAAGTCATTTCCAATCTCCCCGTTTGATATGAAGTTGAAGACTGGAAGAGGTTATCCCAGGCGGATGGGCGCATCAATTGAAATCTATTCCGGGAGGGTGGTGTCCTCGGTGGGCGCTTGCCGGCGCAGATCCTGGAGGAATTCGTCGAGCAGCGTTTTCAGGGCGACGGCTTTTTCGAGCGGGAAGTTCACTTTCTTCATCATCTCAAGTGGCACACAGCCACAGCGTGCCTTCAGTGCGGCACCGGCGGGTGTCAGGCTGATTTCGACGACGCGTTCATCGCTCGCGCGGCGCTGACGCTGGATGAAGCCGAGTTGTTCCAGCCGCTTGAGCAGCGGCGTGAGCGTGTTGGTATTGAGCAGTGCGCGTTCACTGATCTGCGAAACGGGGCAGGGCGCGTCTTCCCACAGGATCATCAGCACAATGTACTGCGGGTAGGTGAGGCCGAGTGGTTCGAGCAGCGGCTGGTAGAGCCGGGTGACGAGGCGCGAGGTGGCATAGAGCGGAAAACACAACTGGTTTTCCAGTCGCAGCAGGTCGATATCGCTGGCGGGTTCGGTTCGGGAAGATTCGGTCATGGGCGTTGCCTTGTGCGTGGGGTTCGATTCTCGCAGAGCGCGACCTGGACGTGAATCTTCTCGAATGGCCGGGCGTCAGGCTCTTGCGAGTTCGGCCTCGATCGCGGCGATGAGCACGGCATTATCCGGCGCGGTATCGGGCGCGAAGCGTCGGGCGACCTTGCCATCGCGGCCGATCAGGAATTTCTCGAAGTTCCAGACGACTTCCGGCGCAGCGGTTGGCTCGATGTTGTAGCCGCGCAGCATCGTTTCCATCGATGCGCGTCCTTCGGTTTCCGGCTGGGCGGCGATCAGTGCCTGATACAGCGGGTGCTTGTCCGGGCCGGTGACGGCGATCTTGCTGTAGAGCGGGAACTGCACCTGGTAGTTGAGAGAGCAGAAGCTCTGGATTTCGTCGTTCGTCCCCGGCTCCTGCCCGGCGAAATCGTTGGCGGGGAAGCCGAGCACGGCGAATTTCTGGCCGCGATAGGTTTCGTAGAGCTTTTCCAGCCCTTCGTATTGCGGCGTCAGACCGCACTTGGAGGCGACATTGACCACGAGCAGAACTTCGCCCTGATGGTCGTTCAGCGTTGCGTCTTGGCCGTCGATGGTTCTGACGGGGATTTCGTAAAGGGATTGGCTCATGGATCGGCTCCTGAAAGGTGGGTAAATAGCGTTGCACGAAACGCCTTCAATGTTATCGCTTACGATTGGATCGCACACGATATAAATATAAAACGTTACAGCATGAAAGCGAAACCGGTCGTAACACGTGTGTATTTCGGCAAGAGCATCCAGATCACGCAGGGGTACTACAGTCTGAAGAAACTGCCGGAAGCCGTACAACTGCTCGAAAGAATTTGATGGCCTGATCGTGGTGCTGCCAGATCACGAGCTGACCAATGCGTCCTCAAGCGCGTGACCGAGAAGATCCTGGTCATCACGATGGCTCCCGACCTCCCCCTTGAAGGGGGAGGAGTTGATGCGTACGGCATTCATGCGATTGCTCTGGCGTGGACAACCGGATGGCCGGGCGTACGGCGGCCGACTTGATGGGCCGCCTGACTGGCAGGGAGGGCGGCGATATCGCGATCGTTACCGGGCTGCAGAGTTTCGTCGACCAGGGCCAGCGCGAGATCGGATTTCGCGCGACGCTGGCGCAGCAACACCTGCTGAAAAGGAAAGCGCGCTCGACGCGGTGATCGGACAGAACCCGGAACACGAAGCGCACTTTTTTGGTTTGAGTCGGTCGTTTCCGCGATGTTCCGCGTTTTTCTACACCGCTGACAGCTTCTTTCGCAGGACGGTCATCGCCGACCGCTCAAGCCCGAGTTGCGCGTAGAACGCCAGCGCCGGCGAATTATCCTTGTCCGCGAGCAGCGTCACGCGCGGCATGCCGTTGTCGCGCGCCCAGTCGAGCACATGTTCGACCAGGCAGCGACCGAGTTTCTGGCCTCGGTACTTCGCTCTGACAATCACGTCTTCCAGCAGCAGCACCGGGCAGCCTTCGGCAGTGCTGATGGTGATCAGCGCGTTCGCCATCCCGGCGACCTGATTGTCGACGCGCAGGACGAAGAGACGCCCGATCTGCGGGTTTTCGAGAATCAGGCGCAAGCCGCGAAGCTGCTTTTCGCGCTCGGGCTGGAAGT
>JAGNOM010000148.1 GCA_017990155.1 Propionivibrio sp.
AGATTCACTGCGCGATCGCCCAGCGAAGCTGGGCTCCTACAAGAGATGGTGACTCCAGTCCACAGAACCCGTACACAAGGCTGTGGATAAGCGTTGAATAGACGCCGCAGGTCACTGAGCGGACAGGGAAAACGCGCGTTGCTCAAGAAACGGGAAACGCGCGCGGTTTCAGATGAACAACGTCACTGCCGACTGATGCGCTTCGTCGAGGAAGGCGGCGACGCCGCCGAGTTCGACGCCGTCGATCAGCTCCTCGTGGCGGATGCCCATCACGTCCATCGACATTTGGCAGGCGATCAGCTGCGCGCCGCCTTCCTGAAGGTTCTTCAACAACTGGGCCGCTTCCTCGACGCGCTTGTCGCGCATCACCTTGCGGATCAGCCAGGCGCCCATGCCGGCGAAGTTCATCTTCGAAATCGAGTTCAGGCGGCCGACACCGGTCGGCATCATCATGCCGAACATGGTGTCCATGAAGGGTTTCTTCAGTGTCGGCGCGTCGGGCCGGCGCAGGACGTTGAGGCCCCAGAAGGTGAAGAACAGCGCGACTGGCTTGCCCATCGCCAGCGCACCGTTGGCGATGATCAGGCTGGCCATCACCTTGTCGAGATCGGCCGAGAAGACGACGAGCGTAGT
The DNA here is from genome assembly GCA_017990155.1 of Propionivibrio sp. GTDB lineage: Bacteria > Pseudomonadota > Gammaproteobacteria > Burkholderiales > Rhodocyclaceae > Propionivibrio. The sequence continues at coordinate 634 of JAGNOM010000148.1, forward strand.
GCCTTCGCGTTCGGGTTGCGCGCAGGCTGAGGCGGGCAACGTCGCGTCGGCGGCGGGTTCGGCCGCCTTGCGCAAGAGTGCGGTGACAAAGCCCTTGTCGATCTTCACGTCGAGCAGGTCGTGGCCGGTCTTGTGCGACCAGGAGCGGATGTCGCGGCCAAACGCGGCGTCGGTCGAGATGACTTCCAGTTCGTCGCCGACGTTGAGCGCGGCCATCGCCTTGTAGGTCTTGAGAATCGGGCCGGGACATTGCAGGCCGGCGGTGTCGAGGCGGTGGCGTTGGCCGGCGACGGTCACGCCAAGCGAACAGACGGCCGGTTTGTGCGTCACGCTGCCCGGTTCGCGGCGCTTGATGTCTTCGTAGTCGAAGATGTCCGGGTTCGATTGTTTCTCGACCGCCCAGGCCCAGGTCTTGTAGCCGCCGGAGAGGTTGAGGACGTCCGCAAAACCCGCCTGCTGGAGGATGCGCCAGGCGAGGTAGCCGCGCAGGCCAACCTGGCAGAACAGCACGACGGGCTTGTCGCGTGCGACTTCTGCGAGCCGTTCGCGCAGTTCGTTGAGGTCGATGTGGCGCGCACCGGGAATGCTGCCGAGCTCGAATTCTTCCGCCGTACGCACGTCGATCAGTTGCACGCTGCCCGGTTCGAGCGCCTGCAGCTCATCCCAGCTCAACACCTTGTGCTCGCCGCGCAACACGTTGCCGGCGACGTAGCCGGCGATGTTGACCGGATCCTTCGCCGAGCTGAAGGGCGGCGCGTAGGCCAGTTCCAGATCGGCGAGGTCGTCGACCGACATCCCGGCGTGAATCGCCGTTGCGATCACGTCGATGCGCTTGTCGGCACCGTCGGCACCGACCGCCTGCGCGCCGAGAATCTTGCCTTCCGGGGTGTAGATCAGCTTGAGGCTGATCGGCATCGCGCCGGGATAGTAGGAAGCGTGCGAGCCGCCGTGGGTGATCGTGCGCAGGTGCGGCACGCCGGTGGCGCGCAGCTGCTTCTCGTTGAGGCCGGTCGATGCCGCTTCGAGGTCGAAGGCCTTGAGGATTGCCGTACCGAGCGTTCCCTTGTACGCCGTTATCGGACCCTTGAGCATGTTGTCCGCAGCGATGCGTCCCTGCCGGTTGGCCGGGCCGGCCAGCGGAATCAGCGCCGGTTTTCCGGAGATCGTCTGGGTCACTTCGGCCGCATCGCCGACGGCGAAGATCGCCGGATCGGTGGTCTGCAGGAACTCATCGACGCGAATGCCGCCGGTGCTCCCGACTTCCAGCCCGGCGGCCCGCGCCAGCGTCGTCTCCGGGCGGACGCCGATTGCCAGGATCACGATATCGGCTTGCAGGCGCTTGCCGTTGTGCAGATAGACGACGGTATTGTCGGCCTTGTCCTCGAAGCGCTCGACCTTGGCCGAGAGGTACAGCTCGACGTGCTTCTCGCGCATGTGCGCATGCACAATGGCGGCCATCTCGGGATCGAAGGGCGCGAGGATCTGGTCCGCGCCTTCGACGAGCGTGACGAACAGCCCACGCTCGTGCAGGTTTTCCGCGACCTCGATGCCGATGAAGCCGCCACCGATGACGACCGCGCGGCGCGGCTGCGTCTCGTTGAGGTGCTGCATGATGCGATCGAGGTCCGGGATGTTGCGCAGTCCGAAGACGCGCGGCGACTCGATGCCCGGCAGGCGCGGCCGTACCGGCTCGGCGCCGGGCGAGAGAAGCACGCGGTCGTAGCTTTCGTCGTATTCCTCGCCCGTTTCGAGATTGCGCATGCGTACCGTCTGGTTGGCACGGTCGATGGCGATGGCCTCGGTGCGTACGCGCACATCGACGCGATAGCGGTCATGGAAGGCCTCGGCGCTGGTGACGAGCAACTGCGCGCGCTCAGCGATTGCGCCGGAGATGTGGTACGGCAGGCCGCAGTTGGCGAAGCTGATAAACGGGCCGCGTTCGACGAGGATGATCTGTGCGGATTCACTGTTCCGGCGCAGGCGGGCAGCAGCGGTCGCGCCACCGGCGACGCCGCCAATGATGATGGCTTTCATGGGTTGGACTCGGTAAGGGAAAAGTCGGGAAACTCGTTGCGCGGTCTTCGCCTGGTGGCTGTGCCCCGCGTCTCGATCGAGTCGATCCGGGCTTCAAGCGTCGGCGGGAATGGGGAGAATTGGCGCATAAGATATATTGAATATTAGACTATTCTAATCAAATCGACGTGGCGAGACCAGCTCGGTGTTCTCTCCACCGGGAAGGACTCGCCCGTTGTCGTTGATTGGGTAACGTAGCCGGCCGATGGCCGGACGCCAAAGGCTTAGCCGGCTACCGGCGCTTCGCCCGATACAGAGGCGATCTCGCCCCGTGCCTTGCGCACGACGCTGATCGCGGCCGACAGCGCGAGCGCCGCGATAATCAGCGCCACCGCCAGGTCGGGCCAAACCGTTCCCGTGCCGAGGACACCGAGCGCAGCGAAGACAATCGCCACATTCACGATGGCATCGTTGCGGCTGCACAGCCAGACCGAGTGCATGTTGGCATCGCCGTTGCGGAAAGCGTAGAGCATCAGGGCGACCGAGACATTTGCGGTCAGTGCCAGCAAAGCGATCGCGCCCATGGTGAAAGGCTCCGGTGGCACGCCGGACATCGCAGCCCATGCCGTTTTGCCAAGAACGAAAAGGCCGTAAGCGCCCATCGACAAGCCCTTGACCAAGGCGGCACGCGCACGCCAAATGAGGCCCATGGAAAGCACCGTCAAGGAAATGCCATAGTTGGCTGCATCGCCGGCGAAATCGACGGCATCGGCCAGCAGGGAGACCGAGCCGGACTTCAAGCCGCCGACAATCTCCACCACAAACATCAGCGCATTGATGATGAGCGCGGCCCAGAGCGCCTTGCGGTAGCGTGGGTTGACCGCTTCCCTATTGGACGTACAACCGTCTGAACAACAAGCCGCCATGACGTCTTCTCCAGATTCGATGCCGCTATTGAAAACTCTGGAGCGACTTCAGGGTCAAGCGCTGTAATCATTGACGCAATCAGGAGATCAAAATGCGCATCGGCGAACTGGCGAAACTAACCGGAGTGGAGATCGACACCATCCGCTACTACGAGAAATCCGGATTGTTGCCGCCACCGCCCCGGCGGGGAAATGGCTACCGGGAATACGGCGAGCAGCACATCGAGCGACTGGCCTTCATCCGCCATTGCCGAGCGCTGGACATGCCGCTGATCGATGTCCAGCGCCTGCTGGATTTCGTCGCCCACCCGGACGCTGATTGCGGCGACATCAATCGATTGATCGACAGCCAATTGCAGCGCGTGAGGAAAAGGCTCGAGAGCATGCATGCACTTGAAACGCAACTTGCGGCACTGCGAAAAAAATGTGACGAACACTCGACGGCGCGTGAGTGCGGCATCCTGCACGACCTGGTCGTTGCCGCCCATGACGAAGGCGCTGTCCGGCATTGATGCCCAGCGCTATCGATTCAAGAGGTAAACCCTGTGAGCCGTGATGACAGCGACAATTCCACGCTGAACGATCGGGCTTTCGCTGCGTTTCTACCTCGTCGCTAAATGACGTAGAACGCGATGGCGATGTAGTGCATCAGGCTGCCGCCGATCACGAACAGGTGCCAGATGCCGTGCCAGTGGCGGAAGCGGCTGTCGAAGGCGTAGAAAACCATGCCGATGGTGTACAGCAGGCCGCCGCCGGCGAGGTAGGCGAAACCGGCGGTTTCCAGGTGGTCGAGCAGCGGCTTGATGGCGATGACGACGACCCAGCCCATCACGGCGTAGATCACCAGCGACATGATGCGCGCCTCGGAGCGCGGCCGGATTTCCTGCAGCATGCCGATGATCGCCAGTCCCCAGACAATGCCGAACAGCGTCCAGCCCCAGGCGCCACGCAGGGTGACGAGGCAGAACGGTGTATAGGTGCCGGCGATCAGCAGGTAAATCGAGAGATGGTCGAGCTTGCGCAGGATCACCTTGGCGCGGCCGCGCAGGCTGTGATAAAGCGTCGAGGCGCTGTAGAGCAGGACCAGCGTGGCACCGAAGACGGAGACGCTGACGATCTTCCACGGGTCGCCCATCATCACGGCAAGCGTGATCAGGATCGAGGCGCCGCTGATCGAGAGCAGGGCGCCGATGAGGTGTGTCCAGGCATTGAGCCGTTCTCCGTGGTACATGGCTTCTTTCCGTGATGAGTTGCGCCGAGGTGCGAGCGACGCTGCGAGAATGGTTAGAATGCGGTGATCGAGTCCAAATGAATATCAGGTCTTCAGTCCGACATCCCGTGTTCGCATGATTCCTTCGCACACCAAGTTAAATGAGACTCCCGTCGCCTATGGCTTGTTCCCGGCTGGGGACTTTGTCGTTACCACCGGCGGTCGCGCCGAGCGCGCGAGACGGCACGATTGTGCCACCAATCCAGCGATATCGACCATCCCGCAGGCGCTCTGGTTTTTCCGTGGCGAGGTGATCGCCGTGCCGCGCCCTGGACTGCCGGTCGCCGGTTTCGATCCGCTCAAGCTGTCGATCGACGACGTCCGGGCGTGGAGCGCCACCACGCCGCCGGGTTCGGCGCGCGACTATCCGGGGCTCGTCTGGCTCGGCGCGCCGGATGTGCTGCGCAACGCGCGGCTCGATGTGGGCGACGATGGATGTGAGCGCCTGCTTACGGCAGACGGCCCGGCGGAGTTCGTTCCAGCGCCGCGCCTTGCTTCCAATCGCGCCTTCTACAACGCCGACAGCGCGGGTTTCTTCAGCCGCCGCGTGCTGCATCTGCGCGGCGAATGGAGAGCTGGAGTTCGCCTGCCGAAGCGATTCGTGGCGCACAGCCTCTGGCCCGAAGGCTATCGGCTGGATGCGGCGGCCCCGTTGCAGCCGATTGCAGCGACGCCACAGTCCCTGCGTGACTTTGTGCGCAACGCCACGCAAGGTGAGGCGAAGAGCGCCTTCTCCACGCGCCTCGTCTGGCAGCGCGATCCGGCATCGGCCGGCCAGCGCGCCGGCCGGCCGCTGATCGGCCTGATGCTCAATGGCGCACAGGGCGACGACGATGAGGCGCACGGAGGCCATTTCGGGCTGGTCACCGGCCGCGTTGGCCCGCAGGGTGAAATGCACGACTGGCTGGTCGCGAACTTCTACACGCTCGACAGCGAAAGCGAGAAAGGCATCATCGCCGCGATGCGGCCGCTCGACGGCTATCTCGGCGACGTGAATAGCGGCCAGGCGTGGTATCGGCCGTCGTACATGCTGGTCGCGACCCTGCGCGATGAGCGTGCGGCGGCGCATGTTTCTTCCGCGTTGGGCCGCATGTTCAACCAGTTCTACCGCAATCCGGCGAGCTACCGGCACGCTGCGGACAACTGCACCGGCATGAGCGTTTCCACCCTGCGTGCAATTGGCTGGAACGTGCCGAAGCTCGGGGCGACGAGCTGGCTCAAGGCCATTGCCGCGTTGCCCGCCGTCGCCATGTCGACCCGAAGCCTGCGGCGGGGCAAGGCCAGCTTCGACTATCTCAGCGAAGACCGCACGCGCTTGCTCCCGGCGCTGGCGTTCGAGCAGGCTGGCGCTGATCTGTTGCGGATTGTCAGTGGCGAAGCGAAGCGCGAACTGACGCGCTACGAAGCCCTGCTCGCCAACGATGTCGACGAGATCCTGCTGGTGCGCATCCCGCAGTTCCCGTCGAGCCGCGTCTGGGGCGACTTTCCGGTGGCCAGCGTCGCGGAGTACCAGCGCCGCGTGCCGAAAGACCCGGCGCAGCAGCAGATCATCCCCGTCGATCCCCGGCCTTTCCCCGCCGAGTTGAAGGACCCCTCTGCACCGAAACCGAAGCCTTCGCGTTCGGACTATGCCGTCGCGACCTACGCCGTTGCCTTGCTCGCGCTGGGCGGCTGGGCCTTGCATCGCCTGCTGCGGCACAAGGGTTCGCGCAAGCGCGGCGGCGCCGGGGATTGATGCGATGAACGACCTTCTCAGCGCGCTTTCCGGTATCGCGACCTCCTACTGGTGGGTCATCGATATCCTGCTCGTCGCCGCCGGACTCATCATCTACGTCGGTGCATCGCACAGCCTGCATCAGCGCCGCCATCCTGCCGCCGCGATTTCCTGGGTGCTCGGCATCGTGTTGCTGCCCTATATCACGTTGCCGCTCTACCTCGCCTTCGGCAGTCGCAAGATCGTTGCGGCAAAACACGCCGCCGGACGTCATCGGGTTGCGGCGTCGACGGGCCAGACGCACGCGACGGCGGCGCGTGTGCAGCAGCTCGGAATGGCCATGGGCGTGCCCGATCCGGTGGCCTACGAGAACCTCACGGTGCATGAAGACGGCACGCAGGCGTTGAAT
>JAGNOM010000149.1 GCA_017990155.1 Propionivibrio sp.
CAGATGGCGGATCAAGGCGCACGGTGAATTCCATCAGCTCGTCGCGGCGGAAAGCATGGATCCGGACCAAATCGCCCGGTTGATGGCGCGCCAGCAGCTTGTCGAGCGTTGCCGGCGTGACGCGCAGTCCGTCGATGGCGAGCAGGATGTCACCGGCCGATAGTCCTGCTGCCTGCGCAGCGCCGCCGTCGAAGACGTTGGCCAGTTTGACTTCATTGGTGTCGCTGCCCGTCTTGACACCGAGCGAAGGCGCTTTGGCCGTCGGCGCGGCTTCCAGCGATAGTTCGACGCCGAAAACGGTCATCAACTTCTTGAGCGGCAGTTCGCGCGTGCCGGACACACCCTCGGCGAACAGGCGTTTCAGGTTTACTCCGGAGCATTCCTCGGCAATGGTACGGATGTCGTCCTCGCCGACGCCGATGCCGGTCTTGCCATGGCGTCGCCAGAGCGCGCGCATGATGTCGTCGAGCGAGACGCGGCCATCGGTCTTGCTGCGCAGCGTCAGATCGAGCGTCAGAGCGAAGAGCGCGCCTTTCGCGTAGTAGCTGACGACCGCGTTCGGCGTGTTCTCGTCCGGGCGATAGAACTTGCTCCAGGCGTCGAAGCTTGATTCGGCGAGCGTCTGTCGCAGGCGGCCGGGCGTGCTCTGGACATTGCTCAGGGTCTTGGCCATCAACTCCAGCCAGTCCTTGCGTTCGATAGCGCCGCTGCGTAGCAGCGCGAGATCGTCGTAGTACGACGTGAAGCCCTCGAAGGCCCACAACAGCGTCGTGTAGTTTTCGCGATCCAGGTCGTAGGGCGTGAACGCCGCCGGCTTGATGCGCTTGACGTTCCAGGTGTGGAAATACTCATGGCTACACAGGCCGAGAAACGTGCGGTAGCCCTCGGGCAGGCCGGTCATGCCGGCGTAGGGCAGATCGTTGCGCGAACAGAGCAGCGCCGTCGAGGCGCGATGTTCGAGGCCGCCGTAGCCGTCGCCGACGGCGGTGACGAGGAACACGTAGCGCGACATCGGCGCCGGTTCGCCGAAGAAGCGGATCTGCCATTCGCAGATGCGCTTGAGGTCGCGCGTCAGCCGGCTCATGTCGCAATCGTGGCGGCCGGTGATCACCACCTCGTGCGGGACGCCGCAGGCGTCGAAGGTGGCGTGGCTGAAATGGCCCATTTCGACCGGGTGGTCGATCAACTCGTCGTAATTCTCGGCGCGGTAGAGGCCAAAACAGTGACGTTTGGCCTTGCCGCCTTTCTCGCCGGCTGCGCGTTCCGGGGACAGTGCGGTGGCGACGCGCCAATCCTTGAAGCGCTTGCCCTCCGGCGGCTGGATGTCGACCAGGCAGGGTGAATCCTCCTGGCCGATCACGCGCAGGAAAACGCTGGTGCCATTGAAGAAGGCGTGGGTTTCGTCAAAGTGCGCACCGCGCACCGACAGATCCCAGGCATAGACCTCGATCACGACGGTCAGCGCTGCGGGCTGTTTCAACGCTGCCGTCTGCCAGGTGTGCTTGTCGATCTTATCCAGCGTCACCGGTTTGCCGCCTGATTCGGCGCGAATGGCAACGATGTTCCGCGCAAAGTCACGGATCAGATAGCTGCCGGGAATCCATGCCGGCAATGCGAAGCGCTGGCCTGACGGGTCGGGGGCGGCGACAGTGCAGCTGATTTCAAAGCGGTGCGCGGCCGGATGCGCGGGGACGACGGTGTAGCGGATCGGTTCGTTTTTCATGGGTGACGGTCAGGGAGGGTTTGCCACGTATTTTATGTCGATCGTCGGCAAAGCAAGAAAACTCGGTCAATGCGGCATTTTTACAACGGTGGCCAGCGTCAAGCGCCATGAGTGTCGCGCTAGTACACCAAATATTTCTTTTCGAAGAGCACTATCCGGCATTGGATGTAAATCAAAACCGCTTTGATTCCTTCCCGAGAGCAGCCATCAGAAACCGCCAAACCGAGCCGAGAGAACCATGCGCAAGAATCTCCCCGTGACCAACGTTGAAACCATCCTTCCGGACAACCAGTTCATCTATTCACGTACCGACCTTAAGGGTGTGATCACCGAGGCCAACGAAGCGTTCTGCAACGTCAGCGCCTATACGCGCGAGGAAATGGTCGGGCAACCGCACAACATGGTGCGCCATCCGGACATGCCGGAAGCGGCCTTCAAGGATATGTGGCAGGACCTCAAGGCGGGGCGGCCGTGGCGCGGGGTCGTCAAAAACCGGCGCAAGGACGGCGGCTATTACTGGGTCGTCGCCAATGTCTCGCCGGTGCGCGAGAACGGCCAGATCGTCGGTTACCAGTCGGTACGCAGCCGGCCAAGTCGCGAAGAAATTGATGCGGCGACGGTGGCTTACGAGAAGGTCAACCGTGGCAGCACCTCGTTGGTCATCATTCATGGCCATGCCGTTTACAAGCATTCGGCGCTGGTCAAGGCGATGACTTCGCTGCGCGGACAGGCGTACTTTCTCGGTTTGCTGGTGCTGCTACTGGGCTGCGTCGATCTCTCCGAAGTGATTTTCGGCCTCGATTTTGGATGGGTTCATGAAGCGCTGATGGGGCTTGCCATTGTCTATGCGATCTACTTCGTGGGCTTTTTCGTGCCGAAGCTCAGCCGTGATCTCGACACGATTGCGGACTGGACCGAGAGCCTGCTGACGACCGGCAATCTCAAGCGACGCCTGCTGATTCGGCGATCCGACATGCTTGGTTCGGTTGTGAACAGGATGGATGCCTTTGTTTCGTCGGTGCAGGCCACGGTGCAGGGCATGGCCGATACGGCGAGGCAGGTGGCCGAAACAACGCACGAGGTTGATGCCGGTATGCACGTTGTCCATCAGTCGGCGGAGAAGCAGAGCGAGGCGACTTCGGCCGCTGCCGCAGCAGTCGAGGAGGTCACCGTCTCGATCGGAGAAGTCGCCGAACACGCGCGCTCGACCAAGGCAGTGGCGCTGAATACGGGCGAGGTTTCGCGCGAAGGCGCCAAACGTTCGGGCGAAGCCTGCGCGACGATCACGGCGCTCGCTGGCACGGTCAAGGAATCGGCGGAAAAGGTCGAGACGCTCGGCCAGCGTTCGGCCGAGATCAGTCACATTGCCGGCGAGATCAAGGAAATCGCCGACCAGACCAATCTGCTGGCGCTCAATGCCGCGATCGAAGCCGCGCGTGCCGGCGAACAGGGACGCGGTTTCGCCGTGGTCGCCGACGAAGTGCGCAAACTCGCCGAGCGCACCGGTCGCGCCACGCAGCAGATCAGCAGCATGATCGATCTGATCCAGCAAGATACGCATCGTGCCGTCGAAGGCATGCGTTCCGGGGCGTCGCAGGTCGAAGAGGGGGTGTCGCTGGTGCACTCGGCGCAGGATGCCTTGCAGAAAATCAACGACGAGATGGGCGATACCATCCAGCGCGTCAATGAAATCTCGCATGCCTCCGATGAGCAGCGGGAAGCGATGACCCTGCTGGCGCAGAACGTCGAGCAGGTGGCGTCGATGACCGAGCAGAACGTCGCAGTGGTCACGCAGACCGAATCGATGGTCGGGCGGCTCACGGCGATCGTCGAGCGGATGAACAAGTCGGTGAATCAGTTCTCCGTATAGCAGCGAGAACGCCCGGGTGGGCCCGGCAGCGATTTCACGGCGAACCGGAGTCTTCGGTTCGTCGTGATGCTTTCCGCTCCCGACGAATACGTGTTACCGCGTCCCGCATCAATAATCGTTAAATAATATTGAACATTTCGGTAAATCCGCACTCGAACCGGCAACGCGTGCCTGTTCAGGGATTTCGGTTTCGGCCTTCGTCCCGTAGCGGTAAAGCATCGACACGCGCAGGTGTCAAAACAAGAAAAGCAGTACCGATATCGCGGCGGATGGATCGTCGCGGAGAACAGCAGGGCGATCAGTCACTTGAGGTTTCTGGCCCAGGGTTGTGCCGGTGGGTTCGCGCAGGTGTGGGCGGACTTCAGGCGGACCGGCGGGCTGGCGAGCGCGGAGAGTGGCTGTCGGGAGATCGGATTCGACTTGCCGGCTACCGGCGGTGTGCTAGATTGAAAGCCGAAAGTCAAAAGTTGAATCCGGAATAAAACGCTACTGACTTGTCATTTCAGGATTGACGATGCCTCTTCCTCCTCCGACCGCTGAACGTGCGCGCCTGCATCTGCGCAGCGTCAAGCTTGAGGGATACAAGCGCGCCGACGGCTTGTGGGATATCGAGGCACGCATCGTCGATACGAAAGACCAGGACTACCCGCTCTCGTCCGGATTGCGCCGGCCCGGCGAGGCGGTCCATGACATGTCGGTGCGCGTCACCATTGACGCGAAGATGAATATCCTCGAAGCGGCAGCCTGTACCGACGCGGCGCCCTACATGGGCTACTGCGACACCGTTCCGCCGGATTATTCAGGGGTCGTCGGGCTGAATCTGTTTCACGGGTTCCGCAAGGCGGTCAAGGATCTGTACGGCGGTACGCGCGGTTGCGCGCACGTCAGCGAATTGCTGATGCAGCTTCCGACCGCTGCCCTGCAGACCTTCGCCAGTGAAGTTCTCGACAACGATGACAGCCAGCACAAGCCGTATCAGCTCGAGCGTTGCCATGCCCTTGTTGCACATTCAGAAGCGGTCCGACGCTTTTACCCGCGCTGGTATCGCAGCAATAACCCCGGGCAGGAAGTTGTGGAAAAAGCCGTGGAAATAGCTCCGGAAAACGCCGCGGCAAACAAGCTGCCCAAAGCTCTTCACTTACATCCAAGCAAGGAAGGCAAATGAATATTCACGAATATCAGGGAAAAGAACTTTTCAAAAAGTTCGGAGTGGTTGTTCCGCGCGGATTCTTCTGTCAGAGCGTCGATGAGGCGGTCAAGGCGGCGGAAACGCTGGGCGGCAAGGTCTGGGTCGTCAAGGCGCAGATTCACGCCGGCGGGCGTGGGCAGGGCGGCGGCGTCAAGATCGCCAAGTCGATCGAGGAAGTGCGCCAATACGCCAGCCAGATTCTCGGCATGCAGCTGATCACCTACCAGAACGCGCCGGACGGGCAAAAAGTCCGCCGCCTGCTGGTCGAAGAAGGCGCCGACATCCGCAAGGAATACTACGTCTCGGTCTTGACCGACCGCCGCACGCAAAAAGTGACGGTGATCGCCTCGGCCGAAGGCGGTATGAACATCGAGGAAGTCGCCCAGCACTCGCCGGAGAAGATCCTTACCTACTTCGTCGACCCGGCCGATGGGCTGACCGACAAACAGGCCGCGGAACTGGCCGCCGGCATCGGCATCCCCGAAGCGTCGATTGACCGCGCGGTGATCTTGCTCAAGGGCATGTACAACTGCTACATGGAAACCGACGCGACGCTCGTTGAAGTCAACCCGCTGATTCTTGAAGGCACCGGCGAGATCAAGGCGCTCGACGCCAAGATCATCATCGACGACAACTCGCTCTTCCGTCAGCCGGAAATCATGGAAATGCGCGACCTCGACGAGGAAGACCAGAACGAGATCGCCGCATCGAAGTTTGGCTTGGCCTACATCTCGCTCGACGGCAACATCGGCTGCCTGGTCAACGGCGCCGGATTGGCGATGGCGACGATGGATACGATCAAACTGTTCGGCGGCGAACCGGCCAACTTCCTCGACGTCGGCGGCGGCGCCACGACCGAGAAGGTGACCGAAGCCTTCAAGATCATGATCCGCAACAGCAACGTCGAAGGCATCCTGGTCAACATCTTCGGCGGCATCATGAAATGCGACACCATTGCCAACGGCGTCATCACCGCCGTGCGCGAGACGCATCTCTCCGTGCCGCTCGTCGTGCGCATGAAGGGCACGAACGAGGAACTCGGCAAAAAATTGCTGAGAGAGTCGGGCTTGCCGATCATCTCGGCAGACTCCATGGCCGAAGCGGCCGAAAAAATCGTCGCGGCCGTCAAGTAAGGGAGCCAACAACATGTCGATTCTGATCAACAAAGATACCAAGGTCGTCACCCAGGGCATTACCGGCAAGACCGGCCAGTTCCATACCGAGAAGTGCCAGGAATACGCCAACGGCAAGAACTGCTTCGTTGCCGGCGTCAATCCAAAGAAAGCCGGCGAGTCGATTTTCGGCATTCCGATTTTCGGCTCGGTCAAGGAAGCAGCGGCTGAAACAGGCGCCACGGTTTCCGTCATCTACGTTCCACCGCCCGGAGCCGCAGCGGCGATCTGGGAAGCCGTCGAGGCCGATCTCGATCTGGCGATCTGCATCACCGAAGGCATTCCGGTGCGCGACATGCTCGAACTGCGCAGCAAGATGCGCGCGAAGGTCGCCGCTGGCGGCAAGGAAACGCTAGTCCTCGGCCCCAACTGCCCCGGTCTGATCACGCCGGACGAAATCAAGATCGGCATCATGCCCGGCCATATTCACCGCAAGGGCCGTATCGGTGTCGTCTCGCGCTCCGGCACGCTGACCTATGAATCAGTCGCCCAACTGACCGAAATCGGACTCGGCCAGTCGTCCGCAGTCGGTATCGGCGGCGACCCGGTCAATGGGCTCAAGCACCGCGACGTCATGCAGATGTTCAACGACGACCCGGATACCGACGCCGTCATCATGATCGGCGAAATTGGCGGCCCGGACGAAGCGGATGCGGCGCTGTGGTGCAAGGACCATATGAAGAAGCCGGTCGTCGGCTTCATCGCAGGTGTCACTGCCCCCGCCGGCAAGCGTATGGGCCACGCCGGCGCGCTGATTTCAGGCGGCGCCGACACGGCGGCGGCCAAGCTGGAAATCATGGAAGCCTGCGGTTTCAAGGTCACGCGCAACCCGTCGGAAATGGGCAAGCTGCTCAAGTCACTTCTGTAAAGACGCTTTTCTTCTAGGTTGATGAGCCTGGGGCCAACGCTCCAGGCTCATTTTTTGTCGACTGATGGCGCGAACGATCTCGACCGAAAACCGTGGGAGCGGTACGATCCAGATTCGACAAATGATCGATGAGGCTTG
>JAGNOM010000009.1 GCA_017990155.1 Propionivibrio sp.
AAGTCAGGCAGGGGCAGGTTGTCAAGCGTGGCCAACTGGTCGGCCTGAGCGGGAATACCGGCCGCTCGACCGGGCCGCACCTGCATTTCGAAGTGCGCTTCAAGGGCGTCGCGCAGAACCCGGAGCGCTTCCTGAATCAGAATGCCAACCTGGCCCAAGCGACCGTCGCCCAAGCGCCATCACGCGTCGGCAAGCGCGCATCCATCTCCAGTCGGAATACGGCCAAGGGTCGCTGACGGCAAAAAGGGCACGCGGGACCGTGTGGGAGCGGGCTCTAGGGGCGCTTCCTGCGGAGCGCAGCTAAAGGCCGCTCTCCGGAAAAACACCGCCGATCGCCCAGTAAAACTGGGCTCCCACAAGCAGCCCGCATCGCGTGAGGTATTTTGTGGGAGCGCAGATCTTCTGCGCGAGGGGCGGTTGATGTTCCAGTACTGTGATCGCCCGGTAGAACTGGGCTTCTGCACCAAGTCTCGTCGTCCGAGCCGCCGAACGTGCGGTCCCGGAAATCTTCCGTACGACACGCGATTCACGTCTGGTTGAAGTGGGCCGGTTGCCGTCTGCGGTGCGTCGGTCCGCAACGGGGGGGGGGCTCCCTCGCTAGCTTGACGCATGTGGGCCGGACAGCGCTTCAGCCATCGCGCGCTTCAAGCGGCTCCGGGCGAATGTCGAGCCCCCGAACGTCACCCTCACGATAATCCCGGTTGTTGCAAATTCGCAACAACTCGAAAATACATCTCCCCAAATCCGTCCTTCAAGGTTGCCCTCGCGGGATCGGTTTGCCACTATTCGGACAGCTTCTCATTAATGAGAGGTCCAGTTAGGCGGTGCGGCGATGTCACAGGCAGCACCACCGACCTTAAACCTAGAGGAGATTCACAATGCAGAAGAAAATTATTGCACTGGCAGTTGCCGGTCTGGTTTCGGGCGCAGCGTTCGCACAGTCGAACGTGACCGTCTACGGCATCATCGATATGGCTTATGTCTATAGAGGCGACTCCACAGTCGATGGACAAGATGACCATAACGGTCTGGACGACGGCGGCTGGGATAGCTCGCGTTTCGGCCTGAAGGGTTCGGAAGATCTGGGCAACGGCCTGGCCCTGAACTTCAAGCAGGAATACCAGACGAAGGTGGATACTGCCGGCAACGCGATTAAAAACCGTAACTCTTGGGTCGGCTTTTCCGGCAAGAACTGGGGTGCAGTCCAGATCGGTTCAATGGGTTCGGTGCATGATGACTATCTTAGCATTACCGAATCCGGTGGCATGTCCTGGGGGAAGGACGCAGGTGTCGAGTTGCTCGTGACCGGCGACATTGGCAATGCGATCGAATACATCTCGCCAAGCTTCAGCGGCCTGCAGTTCAAGGCCGGTTTGTCTAGCAACTACGACCAAACAGAGGACGATGATAAAGACAAATCCGTGGACGGTGATTTCGAAAATGACCGCGCTGTCTTCGGATCCGTTGCTTATGACAATGGCCCGTTGAAACTCGCGCTGACCTTCGATACCGTCAATGAGCAAAACACTGACGCCGCCAAAGACGAATGGATGGCCGCCGCTGCTTATGACTTCGGTATGTTCAAGGTTGGCGCCGCGTACGACCGTGCAACGTTGGACGACTTCGAGTCGACCGAGGAAGAGCTGACCCGTGACGCATGGCGCCTCAACTTTGGTGTTCCGATCGGCGCGGCCGGTAATCTTGGTCTGACCTACGTCGACGTATCGACTGAATGGGGCGATCGGGAGCAGGATATTTCGTCGTGGGGTATCAGCTACTCGCACGCCCTGAGCAAGCGTACGCATCTGTATGCTGCCGGTTACTCGGGTGACTTCGATGATAGTTATGTTCTCGACAGTACCGATAGCCTTCCTAGTGGTAATTGGGAGAGCGGCTTAGGCTCTACCTCCTACGAAACCGGTTTCAAGGTCGGTGTCCGTCACCTGTTCTAATCTGACTCACGTCAGTTAGTCCAATCAAACGGGCGCTTCGGCGCCCGTTTTTTTATTTGTGCGCCCGTCAGGGCGCACTTACTTGGCGGTGAAAGTCCTCGGCTCGCCCGACAGGAGGAAGAGTTCGTGTAAACGGGGACAGACCACGGTTTTATCTGCCCCACTTCGCATTGAAGGCGTTAGCCGCATCGAGTATTGAACGAATCCGCTGGATTCAGTTTATTCGAGTTTTTGGTATGGTAAGGTAATACCTCGGGTTCCTTTGCTGGAGGTTACATGACTACTTCTGCCATTCGCCCTGTGGCGATCAAAATTGACGATGCAATGAAGGGGCGCGTTAAGCGCTTGGCCGATGCACGCCATCGAACAGCTCATTGGCTGATGCGCGAGGCGATTACCCAGTACGTTGAGCGTGAAGAAAAGCGCGAGGCCTTCCGGCAGGATACGCTGACGGCGTGGGAAGAGTATCGGACGACCGGGCAGCACTTGACGGCTGACGAAGCGGATGCGTGGCTGGTCCAGCTCGAACAGGGCAACGATATCGAGCCACCTGAATGTCACGGTTGATCTGGTCACGACAGGCGTTGCTCGATGTGCAGCGCCTCTATCGCTTTCTCGCAAGCAAGAACATCGACGCGGCCAGGCGTGCCGTTAGTGCGGTGCGCCAAGGAGTGAGTGTGTTGTGGCATCAGTCCAGTATCGGGCGGCCCATCGACGACATGCCAGACGAGTTCCGGGAGTGGGTCATCGATTTTGGCGATAGCGGCTACGTGGCGCGCTATCGCATCAGTTCAGATGGGGTCACGATCCTTGCCGTACGACATCAGCGGGAGGTCGGATTCTAATGTGCGCGGGGCTTGGCAAGCCTGTAGCAGGAATCCACGAACGCGAGGAAGACCGTGCTGCCGAGCTTTGGTCGCTCGAGAATGCGAGCGCCTTTATCTGTTGGAATGACTACATCGAGAAGAACGGCCTGCCGCTTGAAAAGCACAGCAGTTTTTGATGGCGAACGCCGTGACGAGGGGGCGAGATGTGACGGCTGTACCGATGTCAATCCTGATCTTTCCTTCGTTCTCCGGCGATGTCCGTTGAGATGTGTCGGCACCACGGTGGTCGACTCTATTCTTTGGCCTGTTCCCTAAAGAGACTCAGTGCGCGTTCGAGAATGTGCCTGTCAGAGGCGTCTTTGTCTCGCATTGTCCGTTTGGTTCGCAGGAGGCCTTCCAGGCTTACCGTCTGAACCGGGATGCCTTCAAGGTCGACGGTGATGGCGTATTGCTTAAGCGTGTCGTATGTTTCACCACACGCGTTCAACATGACATCAACCACGAAGGCGTCTGCGACGCGAATGTTGTCGCCTTCTGCAAACCATTCCGGTTCAAGATCCTTGGCGGCTTGATCCGGCAACACCATTAGCGCGGCCTTGACCCTGGCACCGGACTCGGCCGTCGCTGGTACCAGTACATCAATATCCGTCGTTGCCCGATGGTAGCCGTGAACGAATAGAGCGTAACCGCCAATAAGCAGATAATCGACGTGCTGACGGTTCAGCGATCCGATCAATGTCTTGAGATCGTCCAATGATGCCGGTCGGCAATACTCATTGGTTTCGTTCGGTATTGTGTCCATTTGCCCGCTCCAACGCAGTTTTCGCCATTCCCCGGGCAAGGCAGTTCTCCTGCTGTTGATTTGCCTCTTCGTGGGTCTTGAAGCGATAGACGCCCTTGGGAATTAGTGTGGTATCGCCCGTTGGCAATCGCCGCAACTCATCATTGAACCGGGCGCCTTCCGCCAGCAGAGTCCCCGAGGGGTGAATGCCGATCGGGCGTTCTTTCCTGCGACCAATAGTTCTCATGCCGATCTCCTTCCCTCGAATGCACGGATGATACACCGACCCTGTGGGCAAGGTTTGGCCAGCGCCGCGACTCGCATCGACGAATGCGCGTGGTTTTCCGCAACATGAGAAGGGAACAGAGAAAAGCAGCAGAGAAAAGGGGACACAGAGAAAAGGGGACAGACCACGGTTTCCGTGTGGGCGAAATCATTGCATGGCGGAGCCTTGTTCTTCGCGCAGCAAGCAGCGCTCCAAAACACCTCACGCGTTACCGGGTTCTTGTAGGAGCCCATTAGTTTCACTGGGCGATCAGGTACAGTTTCAGCGACAGATTGGCCTTGCTCCGCATGTCCGCCGTGGTTATTGCTCCGGCCCGATGAAGTAGAAAGTTTCCGTCATACCGGCGAAAGCCGGTATCCAGTGTCGGAGAGCAATCGCCGACTGGACCCCGGCGTTCGCCGGGGTGACGAATTCAAACATCAGCGGGCCGGATCAATAACAGCTTTTCCTAGGATGATCTAGACCGTCGAGGCAAAAACAGCCGGTCGCACGGGTGGTGCGTCCGGCTGTCCTGTGGCTGCGCTTGCCCGTTCAGCTGCGTTTCAGGCGCTCCAGTTGTGGCTTCAGTTTCTCGACCGTGGCGACGAAGTCGGCGAGTCGTTTCTTCTCTTGCTCGACGACCTGAGCTGGCGCGCGTGCGACGAAACTCTCATTGCCAAGTTTGGCGTTGGCCTTGACGATTTCGCCTTCGAGGCGGGCGATTTCCTTGGACAGGCGCTCCGTTTCGGCAGCAACGTCGATCTCGATCTTGAACATCAGGCGTGTTTCGCCAACGACGGCGATCGGGGCGTTGGCGTCATCGGGCAGCGTTGCGACGATCTGCATGTCGGCGAGCTTGGCCAGCGCCTTGAGGTAGGGCGCGAACTCAGCCAGCGCCTCGGCGTCGCCGCTGGCGATCAGCGGGACCTTGAGCGCCGGCGAGAGATTCATTTCACCGCGCAGGTTGCGGCAGGCGTAGGCCAGGTCCTTGAGTTGTTGCACCTTGGTCTCGCTGGCCGGCATGATCCGCTCGGGCTGCGCTTTCGGGTAGGCGGCGAGCATGATCGACTCGTGCGTTTTCCGTCCGGCGAGCGGGGCGACGGCTTGCCAGAGTTCTTCTGTGATGAACGGGATCAGCGGATGCGCGAGGCGCAGCACGGTTTCCAGTACGCGCACCAGCGTGCGGCGGGTGGCGCGCGCTTCTTCAGGCGTGCCGTTCTGCATCTGAACTTTGGCGAGCTCGAGATACCAGTCGCAGAACTCGTCCCAGACGAATTCGTAGATAGCGCGGGCGAGCAGGTCGAAGCGGTAGTCGGCGAAGTGCTGGGCGATCTCTTCCTCGGTGCGTTGCAGCTTGCTGACGATCCAGCGGTCGGCAAACGAGAAGCGCATCGTCGTCGTGCAGATTTCCGGGGTATTGGCGTCGATGCCGCAGTCCTGCCCTTCGGTGTTCATCAGCACGAAGCGCGTGGCGTTCCACAACTTGTTGCAGAAGTTGCGATAGCCCTCGCAGCGGTGCAGGTCGAACTTGATGTCGCGGCCCGGGCTGGCGAGCGAGAGGAAGGTGAAGCGCAGCGCGTCGGTGCCAAAGGACTGGATGCCTTCCGGGAACTCCTTGCGCGTGCGCTTCTCGATCTTCGCAGCATCGTTCGGGTTCATCAGGCCAGTGGTGCGTTTTTTGACCAGTGATTCCAGATCGATGCCGTCGATCAGGTCGATCGGGTCGAGCACGTTGCCCTTTGACTTGCTCATCTTCTGGCCTTCCGCGTCGCGGATCAGGCCATGCACATAGACGTGCTTGAACGGGATCTTGCCGGTGATGTGCTTGGTCATCATGACCATGCGCGCGACCCAGAAGAAGATGATGTCGAAACCGGTGACGAGTACCGTCGACGGCAGGTAGAGGTCGAGCGCTGTGTTCGATTGGGCGGGCCAGTCAGGTGTCCAGTCGAGTGTCGAGAAGGGCCACAGGGCAGAGGAATACCAGGTGTCGAGTACGTCGGGATCGCGCGTGAGCGGCCCGGTGATGCCGTTAGCGGCGGCTTGCGCCTTGGCTTCTGCTTCGTTGTGGGCGACATAGACGTTGCCCTGCTCGTCGTACCACGCCGGAATCTGGTGGCCCCACCACAGCTGGCGGGAAATGCACCAATCCTGGATGTTGTTCAGCCACTGGTTGTAGGTATTGACCCAGTTCTCGGGGACGAACTTGATTTCGCCCGAGGCCACGCATTCGAGCGCCTTGCCGACGATGCTGGTGCCGTCGGCGCCGGGCTTGGACATGGCGACGAACCACTGGTCGGTGAGCATCGGTTCGATGACCACGCCGGTACGGTCGCCGCGCGGCACCTTGAGCTTGTGTTTGTCGGTCTTGACCAGAATGCCCAAGGCTTCGAGGTCGGCAACGACGGCCTTGCGCGCGTCGAAGCGATCCATGCCGCGATATTTCTCGGGCGCGTTGTCGTTGATCTTGGCGTCGAGTGTCAGGATCGAGATGATCGGCAGCTTGTGGCGTTGTCCAACGGCATAGTCGTTGAAGTCGTGCGCCGGCGTGACCTTGACGCAACCCGTACCGAATTCGAGGTCGACGTAAGCGTCGGCGATGATCGGGATTTCGCGGTCGGTCAGTGGCAGCTTGACCATCTTTCCGATCAGATTCTTGTAGCGTTCGTCCTCTGGATGCACCATCACAGCGGTGTCGCCGAGCATGGTTTCCGGGCGGGTCGTCGCCACCGTCAGCGAACCCGAGCCATCGGCCAGCGGGTAGCGGATGTGCCACATGAAGCCGTCTTCTTCCTCGCTCACCACTTCCAGGTCGGAGACGGCGGTGTGCAGCACCGGGTCCCAGTTGACCAGCCGCTTGCCGCGGTAGATCAGGCCTTCCTTGTGCAGGCGGACGAAGGTCTCGGTGACGATCTTCGACAGGCCGGCGTCCATCGTGAAGCGCTCGCGCGTCCAGTCTGGCGAGGTGCCGAGGCGGCGCATCTGGCGGGTGATGGTATTGCCCGAGTATTCCTTCCACTCCCACACTTTTTCGAGGAACTTCTCGCGGCCGAGGTCGTGGCGCGAAATGCCTTGCCCGTCAAGCTGGCGTTCGACGACGATCTGCGTGGCAATCCCCGCGTGGTCGGTGCCCGGCTGCCACAGCGTGTTGTCTCCGCGCATGCGGTGGTAGCGGGTGAGCGCATCCATGATCGCCTGATTGAAGCCGTGCCCCATGTGCAGCGTGCCGGTGACGTTCGGTGGCGGCAACAGGATGCAGAAGGCGTCGGATTTCTCAGTGTCGAGGCCGGCATTGAAGAAGCCTTTGGCTTCCCAGTCGGGGTACCAGCGACGTTCGATGTCAGCCGGTTCAAAGCTCTTGGCGAGTTCCATAGGGGGCGGGCGTGCGAGTGAAGGAAGCCGGCGATTATACCGGATCGGACCACGCTGCCGCGGCTTGCAGCTCAGTCGAACAGGGCGATCGCATGGATGTTCTCTCCCTCCTTTTCAAGGGGAGGGTTGGGGTGGGGATGGGGTGCGAACGGCGGATCAATCGACGAAATAGCCGCCAGATAACTCCATCCCCCTCCCAACCTCCCCCTTGAAGGGGGAGGAGTTGTTCTGCTCAGTCCGAGTCGTTCGGTTCTTCGAGCGGCAGACGGAGTTGCTTGCGCCGGGCGATGTAGTCGCGCAGCGCTGTTTCCATGGTCGCGGTGATGCCGAGCCGGAGCTCTTCGCCGGCGTTGATCAGCACGGCTTCGAGCAGTGTGGGCAATTCATACGTCAGTTGCTGACCGATGGCCTCTGCAAGGTCGGATGCGAGCAGCGTGATCTGCGTTTCGTCGACGCGGTTGGTGCTGCCTTCCGAGACGGCGGCTTCGGCTGAAATGACCTCCGTCAGTACGGGGATGTCATCGTCTTCGGCGACGGGCTGAGGCATGCCGAGCGGGGCCGGCGGCGTCGCCGGTTGGGTCGCGACGAAACTTCGGCGTCGTCGCATCAGCGAGTCGGCGCGATCGACGACATCTGAGTTTTCGGCCATTAGTCTTTCTCCGCGAGGTCGAAATACCGGACTTCGTAGCCCCGGTCCTTGTAGTGTTTCACGCGTTCACGGCCAGCAAGGCGCTCCGCTTCGTTTCGTCCGACCACTTCAATCACGCTGGTGAATCGCGAAAAGCCGGGAGGGATGTCGGCAGACAGGTTGATCAGGCGCTCGTTCTGCGGCGGGGAGTCCAGTTCGTCAGCAATCAATACCAGCGTTTCGCTGGCCAGCGGCGAACTGGCTCGTACGTGCGGGATAAAGCCGGTGGACGGATGCATCCACAAGTGGCGGTCGAGCGTGCCGGCGACTTCGTGGTCTGGCGCGAAGACCAGCAATGCCTTTCGCTGCAGGAAGGCCTTGCCGATCAACGCCGCGGCCGCGCCGATCCGGTCGGCGGCGTTGTGATAGAAGAAGATCTGGGTCAACTCAGTTTGCCGGCGCGTTTGAGAAGGTAATGCGCGAGCATTGGCACCGGGCGGCCGGTCGCGCCCTTTTCGGCACCCGATTTCCAGGCTGTGCCGGCGATGTCCAGGTGCGCCCACTCGTACTTCTTCGCAAAACGGGAGAGGAAGCAGGCGGCCGAAACGCTGCCGGCGGGACGGCCGCCGATGTTGGCCATGTCGGCGAAGTTGCTCGTCAGCAGATCCTGGTAGTCGTCCCAGAGCGGCATCTGCCAAGCCCGGTCGAGCGCTTCGTCGCCGGCCGACAAGAGTTCTCGGGCGAGGGCGTCGTCGTTGGCGAACAGTCCTGTCGCAACGTGGCCCAGCGCGATGACGCAGGCGCCGGTCAGCGTCGCGACGTCGATCACGGCGTCGGGGCTGAAGCGCTCGGCGTAGGTGAGTGCATCGCACAGGATGAGTCGCCCTTCGGCGTCGGTGTTCAGGATCTCGATCGTCTGGCCGGACATCGAGGCGACAATGTCGCCGGGTTTGCTGGCGGCACCACCCGGCATGTTTTCGGTCGTCGGGACAATGACCGTGAGGTTGATCGGCAGCTTCATCAATGCGACGGCCTTGAGGGTGCCGAGCACGCTGGCGGCGCCACACATGTCGAACTTCATCTCGTCCATGCCTTCGCCCGGCTTCAACGAGATTCCACCCGAGTCAAAGGTGATGCCCTTGCCGATCAGCAGCAGCGGCTTGTCGCTTTCCTCGCCGCCTTTGTACTGGAGAACAATCAGCTTGGGCGGCTGGTGCGAGCCCTTGGCGACCGAGAGCAGGGAGTGCATGCCAAGCGCTTCCATGTCGGCACGCTCGAGAATCTCGCACTGGATGGCGTGATCCTCGGCGATCTGCAACGCGGTATCCGCCAGGTAGGTCGGCGTGCAGACGTTGCCCGGCAGATTGCCCAGCGTCTTGGCCAGCGCCATGCCTTCGGCAATGGCTTGTCCTTGAAGAAGTGCGTCCTCGGCCAGTGCCAGCTCGCTGCGTTGTTCGACTGCGAATGCGAGTTTGCGCAGCTTCGAGTGGTTTTCGTTCTTCTTGCTCTTGAACTGGTCGAAGCGATAGGCGCTATCCAGGCTGAGCATCGCCGCTTGGCGGATTCGCCATCCGGTATTGCGTTTCGCGACCGGGATTTCCGTCAGGAAGATCGTTGCGTTCTGTGCACCGGTGTCCCGCAGCGCCTTGAGTGTGTTGCGGATGGCCGCGCAATAAGCCTTGTCGCGAAACTCCTTTTCCTTGCCCAGTCCCACCAGCAACACGCGATCGCAGACGGTGCCCGGCACATTGTGCAGCAGCAGCGTTGATCCGGCTTTGCCGTCCATGTCGCCGCGGCGAAGAAGGTCGGACAGCAGGCTCTGTGATGCGCTGTCGATCAAGTCGGCAGAGGACGTCAGTTTGCGCGATTCGAATACGCCGACGACAACGCAGGCACCGCGCTGCTTCTCCGGATTTCCACTTTTTATGCTAAATTCCATCGGCTACGCCTCTCGCGACATTTGGTCGAACCAAAGGCCAATTATCCCCATTGTTTTTCGCCAAAGTCAAAACATGATCTTCCAGCGCGCCATACGGCGCGAATTCACCCATTCGGCTGCCGGCGTTTTCGTGGCGTTGTTCGCCATTTTGCTGACGACACAGCTGATCCGATTTCTCGGCCAGGCCGCGCAAGGTTCGATCGCGCCGGAGGCCGTGGTCGCGCTGCTCGGCTTTTCGGCACTGAACTACGTCCCGGCCTTGCTTTCCCTGGCGTCCTTCATCGCCATTCTCCTGTCGCTGTCGCGCAGCTATCGTGATTCGGAAATGGTGGTCTGGTTTTCGTCCGGCCTCTCGCTCGCGGCATGGGTTCGGCCGGTGATGGTGTTCATCCTGCCGCTGGTCGTGGCAATCGCCGGGCTTTCCCTGTTTGTATCGCCTTGGGCGCTGTCGAAGAGTGCCGAATACCGGGGAAATCTTGAAATGCGCAAGGATGCCGGTCAGGCGACGCCAGGCGCGTTTCAGGAGTCGTCTTCGGGTGATCGCGTCGTTTTTGTCGAGGCCGTCGCTGACGACGAAACCTTCGTGAAGAATGTGTTCGTGAGCTCGGTTCAGGATCAGCGTCTCGGCGTGACGATGGCGGCTACCGGCCACCAGGAAATCGCCGAGAACGGTGATCGCTTTCTCGTCCTTGAGAGCGGGCGGCGTTACGAGATCGTTCCGGGGACGCCGGAAATGCGCATCCTGGAGTATGGGCGTTACGCCATCCGTCTGGAGACCAAGGAGGCGCGGGGTATCGAGAAAACGCCGCGAAACACGCCGACGATGGAGCTGATTGCCGATGGCCGCAATCCGTACCGCGCGGAACTGCTCTGGCGCCTCGGTGTGCCGATTTCCGCCATCGTGCTCGCCTTGCTGGCGATTCCCCTGTCTTTCGTAAACCCGCGCGCAGGACGTTCGGCGAACATGTTGCTGGCGCTGTTCGCTTATCTTCTCTACAACAATCTGCTGACCATCAGCCAGGCTTGGGTGTCGAGTGGGCGGATTTCGTTCGAAGTGGGCGTCTTCGCGGTTCATGCCTTCATGCTTTGCCTGTTGCCGATCCTCTTCTTCCGACGGATCGCGGTGCTTTCTTTTACGCGGTTTTCACGATGAAGATCTATCGTCGCTACATTGCGCGCGAGGTTTCGGCGGCGGTCCTTCTGGTGCTGGCCGGATTCCTGGCGCTGTTCAGCTTTTTCGACATGATCGCCGAGGTCAAGAGTGTCGGTCAGGCGGGCTATCAGTTGCATCACGCGATCGCTTTTGTCGCGCTGGAAATGCCGGGCCGAGTGTATGAACTGATGCCCGTGGCTGTGCTCATTGGCGCGCTTTATGCGTTGTCGGCGCTGGCCAGGCACTCCGAGATTACCGTGTTGCGCTCGTCCGGGATGTCGACAAGCAACTTGCTGATCGGACTCTTTCAGGTGGCCGCGGTGATCGCGCTTGTTACTTTTTTCATTGGCGAAGTGGTTGCGCCTCCCGCCGAAAGGGCCGCGCAACAGCTGCGATTGAGGGCCAAAGGGAAAGCCGTGGGCCAGGATCTGCGCAGTGGCTTCTGGGTCAAGGACGAACGTCGCTTCATCAACGTCCAGACGGTGCTTCCGGATACCCGGCTAAGAGGCGTTCGTGTTTATGACTTTGACGAAAGCGCACGGCTGCGTACGGTGACCGAGGCGGCTGAAGGGGTCTATCAGCCGCCAGCAAGCTGGCGCTTGACTGGCGTGGTGCAGACCGTTTTGCATGAAGAGAAATCCGAAATCGTCAGGTTGCCGGACATGGAATGGAGTTCGGCGCTCAACCCGGACATCTTGTCGGTGCTCATGGTTTCGCCCGAGCGCATGTCTTTGCTGCACCTTTCGACCTATATCAAGCATCTCGAAGAAAACAGCCAGAAGACTCAGCGCTACGACATCGCGTTGTGGAAAAAGGTGATCTATCCGCTCGCGGCACTGGTCATGGTCGCGCTCGCTCTACCCTTCGGCTACACGCACAACCGTATCAGCGGCGGCAGTTTGAAGATGTTCTCCGGCGTAATGATCGGCGTGTTCTTCCACATGCTCAACGGGCTGTTCTCGAATCTCGGAGTCATCAACAGCTGGTCGCCGGTCGTCAGCGCCATTTCACCGTCGGTGTTGTTCATGATCGCGGCGGCGGGGATGATCTGGTGGGTCGAGCGACGCTGACTATCGCTTCACGATAACCAGGCGGGTTCCAGCGAGCCGGTCGTGCAAAAATTGCCCGTCTCGGTCGAAAACGGCCCAGAAAATGCCGACTCCAAAGAACAGCAGGCTTGGCCAGCACAATAGGTAGCGACGCAAGGCCTGCGCGGGCTGGACGGAAACGCCATTGTTCGCGACGAGGCGAATTCGCCAGGTCTTCATCGGCAGTGTCTGGCCCCCGTGCCCCCAGAACCATGCGAAATAGGCGAGCAAAAGCACAAAGAAGTGGATCCAAAGTACGGGCGTAGATGCCGCGCGGAGCGCAAAAGCGCCGAGCACGGCGTGCGGTAGCAGCAATCCCAGCAACAACACGGCGGTCAGTATGACCACTTCGTAGCACATGCACGCCAGGCGGCGAAGTAGCCCCGGTGTCGTTGTGCTTTCAGAGCGGGGCATCAGGGACGGTGGGCGGTTCGGCAGGCAAACCACCTTCTGGTGGCGCAGGCGCGTCTTCGGTCTTCGGTTGTGTTTCCTCGAGAACGATCGCCGCGCTGTCATTGCTTGGCTGCGGGGTTGTGGGCTCGGTCGGCTTGCCGCTGAGTGACTTGTTTACGTATTGCATGGCCCGTTCTCGCAGCCGAGCCCGCTCTTCCTCCGGGAGGCTCGAGTACTCTTCCCATTTCTTCTTGAGTTCCCGTTTCTTTTCGATCGGGAGCTGTTTGGCCGAGATGTAGTTTTCACGCGCCTGTTGTCGCTCGTCGTCGGTGAGTTTCCCCCACTCCTGCATGCGTATCTGGATGCGCCGCTGTTCCTTCGGTGTCATAGACGAGAACCGGGAAACGATCCCAAGCCATCTCTTTTGTCGATGGTATTCGAGCGAGTCCCAGTCGTCACTTAGCGGTGCAAGCACGGTTTTCTGCTGTACCGTCAACTCGCTCCATTTGGGCTGCGGTGGCGTAACAATAAGCGACGGGCTGGGCGTGGCCGCCCAGCCCGTAGTGGTGAACAGTAGTACGAGAATTAATCCTGCGAGGCGGGATTTAGCCATGCGGCGAAGCCTTTGTCGGTGAATGCGCCCAGTGGGAGTTCGTCGGAAAGGAGTTCACTGTCGATCGCGCCTTGCTCGGAAATGTGCATGTCTGATAGCCAGAAGGCTGAAGAGACGACGCATGCTGCCAGCGCGAACGTCGCAAGTACCTGGCGGATACGCAAGTTTTCGAGGCGATGCTGAACGAAACTCCCAGCCGTGGCAAGAATCGTCTGATTCACAGTCTGCTTTTGCGACGCGAGCGCTGCCTTGCGCGCGGCGGCCAGACGATCAGCCGTTGATGCGGGCAATTCGTGCAATCCACGATTGAGATGCTGCCTAAGCTTGTAGGCAAAATTCTGTTCATTCATAGCGTAATTCCCTTGCCTTTCAACGCGGCGGCGAGCGTGTGGGTTGCGCGGGAGCAGTGTGTCTTCACGCTACCTTCCGAGCAACCCATAGCGGACGCCGTTTCCGCGACATCCATGTCCTCCCAGTAACGCATCAGAAACGCTTCGCGTTGACGCGCGGGGAGAGATTTTATCTCTTCCTCAATAATATTAAGAACTTGAGCTTGTTGCAGTTGGCTGTCGGGCGTGTTTGGCGTGAATGATCCCGACTCGGCTTCCAGCGTTTCCAGAGGGTCGTTGGCGTCGTCGTCGTCGGACGAGAAGGATGATAAAAGGGTAGTCCACAGTGAGCGGACCTTGCTGCGACGGTAGTAATCCCGAATCGTGTTCTGGATGATGCGCTGAAAGAGCATCGGAAACTCCTCGGCCGGCCGGTCCCCATACTTTTCGGCGAGCTTCATCATCGAGTCCTGGACGATGTCGAGCGCTGACTCCTCGTTGCGAACGGCAAACATCGCTTGCTTGAAAGCTCGACGCTCCGATGTCGCGAGAAAATCCGACAGTTCGCGTTGGCTGGCCAGAGTGCGGTTCCTTGGTGTGGTCGGGATGGGAGATATCCCAAGGTAATGAGTGGCTTGGGTTAGAGTCTTGACCAATCGTGGTCTAGGCTTTAACGTTACAAGCTTTTTCGAGCATTTTGCTTGGTAAGGCGATGACGATGACCATGATGACTGGTGCGGAGATTGTAATCAGGTGCCTGCAGGAAGAAAAGGTCGAATACGTATTCGGCTATCCGGGCGGGTCAGTTCTCCATATCTACGATGAGCTGTTCAAGCAGGACAAGATCAAGCATATTCTGGTCCGTCATGAGCAGGCTGCAGTGCACGCTGCCGATGCCTTGTCGCGCTCCTCTAATTGCGTGGGCGTTGCTTTGGTGACGTCTGGCCCCGGGGCGACAAATGCGGTGACCGGCATTGCAACGGCCTATATGGACTCGATTCCGCTGGTTGTGATTTCGGGACAGGTTCCGACGTCCTACATTGGGCAAGATGCCTTCCAGGAGTGCGATACCGTGGGGATTACCCGCGCCTGCGTAAAGCACAATTTCCTGGTGCGCGACGTGCGCGACATCGCTTCGACGATCAAGAAGGCCTTCTATATTGCGAGTACCGGCCGGCCGGGGCCGGTCGTGGTCGATATTCCAAAGGACATTACGGCGGCGAAGTGCAAGTTCGAGTACCCGGCCGAAGTCCACATGCGCTCGTACAACCCGGTGGTCAAAGGACATCAAGGGCAGATCAAGAAAGCGGTTCAGCTACTGCTCGGCGCCAAGCGCCCGATGATCTATACGGGCGGCGGCGTGGTTCTATCGAACGCCTCCGAGCAGCTCACCAAGCTCACGCGTCTTCTCGGTTTTCCGATCACGAATACGCTGATGGGCCTCGGTGCCTATCCGGCGACCGACCGGCAGTTTCTCGGGATGCCCGGGATGCACGGCACGGTTGAGGCCAACATGGGCATGCAGCATTGCGACGTGCTGTTCGCCATTGGCGCACGTTTTGATGACCGCGTCGTCGGCAATCCAGAGGATTTTGCCTCGATTCCGCGCAAGATCATTCACATCGACATTGATCCATCGTCGATTTCAAAGCGGGTTCGTGTCGACGTCCCGATCGTCGGGAACGTCGCCGATGTGCTTGATGACATGATCAAATTGCTGGAGGCCGAAGCCGCCAAGGCCGATATCAGCGGCTGGTGGAAGCAGATTGAAGAATGGCGTGCCTGCCAGTGCATGAAGTACACGATGAAAGACGTGATCATGCCGCAGTACGTGGTCGAGAAACTGTGGGAAGTGACCGGCGGCGATGCCATCATCACGTCCGATGTCGGCCAGCACCAGATGTGGGCGGCGCAGTACTACAAGTTCGACAAACCCCGTCGCTGGCTGAATTCGGGCGGATTGGGAACGATGGGCGTCGGCCTTCCCTACGCCATGGGTGCCGCGCTGGCCAACCCGGACAAGCAGGTTGCGTGCATTACGGGCGACGGTTCGATTCAGATGTGCATCCAGGAACTCTCGACCGCCAAGCAGTTTGGATTGCCGATCAAGATCATCAACCTGAACAACCGCTATCTCGGGATGGTTCGTCAGTGGCAGGAGATGTTCTACAGCCGTCGCTATTCGCAGACCTACATGGATTCGATCCCGGATTTCGTCAAGCTGGCAGAGGCCTATGGACACGTCGGTATTCGGGTGGAAAGACCCGAAGATGT
The DNA here is from genome assembly GCA_017990155.1 of Propionivibrio sp. GTDB lineage: Bacteria > Pseudomonadota > Gammaproteobacteria > Burkholderiales > Rhodocyclaceae > Propionivibrio. Next base: position 15,615 of record JAGNOM010000009.1, read on the forward strand.
CGAGCCGGCGTTGAAGCGGGCTTTCATCGATCACAAGGATGATCTGGTGTTCCTTGATATCCGCACCGCCCGGGAAGCGAACGTGTTCCCGATGGTCGCGGCGGGCAAGGGCTTGTCCGAGATGGTTCTGGCTGACGAAAATCTGTAAGGGAACAACGACATGCGACACATTATTTCGATTCTTCTGGAAAACGAAGCGGGTGCGCTCTCGCGCGTGTCCGGCCTGTTCTCGGCGCGTGGCTACAATATCGAGACGCTGACCGTCGCCCCGACCGAGGATGTCTCGTTGTCGCGCCTGACGATTGTGACGACGGGCAGCGATGAGGTCATCGAACAGATTACGAAGCAACTTAACAAGCTGATCGACGTCGTCAAGGTCGTCGATCTTTCTGAAGCCGCGCATATCGAGCGCGAGCTGATGCTTATCAAGGTCCGTGCCGCAGGCAAGGACCGCGAGGAAATGAAGCGCATGGCCGACATCTACCGCGGGCGCATCATTGACGTTACCGATTCGACCTACGTCATCGAACTCACCGGTAGCGGTTCCAAGCTCGATTCCTTTATCCAGGCAATCGATGCGGATCTGATCCTCGAAACCGTTCGTACCGGCGTCAGCGGCATTGGCCGCGGCGACCGTATTCTCAAGGTTTAAACGGGAAGTTTCCCAGATTCATTCCTACGAAAGGAACATCATGAAGGTTTATTACGACAAGGACGCCGATCTCTCCCTGATCAAGGGCAAGAAGGTGACGATCGTTGGTTACGGTTCACAAGGTCATGCGCATGCGCAAAATCTGACCGATTCGGGCGTCAAGGTCACGGTGGGTCTGCGCAAGGGCGGTGCTTCCTGGGCCAAGGTCGAGAAGGCCGGCATCAAGGTTGAAGAAGTGGCCAAGGCCGTCAAGGGTGCCGATGTGGTCATGATGCTGTTGCCGGACGAGAATATCCCGGCTGTTTACTACAACGACGTTGAGCCGAACATCAAGAAAGGCGCAGCGCTGGCGTTTGCGCACGGCTTTAACGTTCATTACAACCAGGTTGTTCCGCGTGCTGACCTCGACGTCATCATGGTCGCTCCGAAAGGCCCGGGTCATACCGTGCGTTCCGAGTATCTCAAGGGCGGCGGCGTGCCATCGCTGATTGCCGTGCATCAGGATAACTCCGGCAAGGCCAAGGATGTCGCGCTTTCCTATGCGGCTGCCAATGGCGGTACCAAGGGTGGCGTGATCGAAACCAACTTCCGCGAAGAGACTGAAACCGATCTTTTCGGCGAACAGGCCGTGCTTTGCGGTGGTGCGGTCGAGTTGGTCAAAATGGGTTTCGAGACGCTGACTGAAGCGGGTTACGCGCCGGAGATGGCGTACTTCGAATGTCTGCACGAACTCAAGCTGATCGTCGATCTGATGTACGAAGGCGGCATCGCCAACATGAACTACTCGATCTCGAACAACGCCGAGTACGGCGAGTACGTGACCGGGCCGGAAGTCATCAACGAAGAGTCGCGCTATGCGATGCGCAACGCACTGAAGCGCATTCAGAACGGCGAGTACGCCAAGATGTTCATTCAGGAAGGAAAGACCAACTATCCCTCCATGACCGCACGTCGTCGTTTGATGGCCGAGCACCAGATCGAGGTCGTTGGTGCAAAACTGCGTGACATGATGCCGTGGATCAAGAAGAACAAACTCGTCGACCAGTCCAAGAACTAACTTTGCGACTGCCCGACCGGGCGTTATTGCCTGAGTTTGTCGTGCATTAATACTGTTTTCGCTTTGGGCGGTGTCGGCTTCCGACCCGCCCAAATGCTTTCAAGGACAACAATGAACTATCCGCATCCGATTCTTGCCAAGGAAGGCTGGCCGTTCATCGCCGGCAGTCTGGTTCTTGCCATTTTGGCGTCATCCGCTGGCCTGTGGTCACTGCCGTTCTGGGTGATCTTTGTTTTCTGCGTCCAGTTTTTCCGTGATCCGGCACGCGTCGTCGCCGGTGGTCCGAAGAGTGTGCTGGCGCCTGCCGACGGCCGTATTGTGGTCGTCGAAGAAGCGGACGATCCGTATCTTAAACGTCGCGCGCTTAAGGTGAGCGTATTCATGAATGTATTCAACGTGCATTCGAATCGTTCGCCAATCGAATGCACGGTGCAGCAAAAATGGTACAAACCCGGCAGCTTTCTCAATGCGGCTCTGGACAAGGCGTCGCTCGAGAATGAACGGTGTGCGTTGCACCTGAAAACGCGCGATGGGCGCGATGTCACCTGTGTTCAGATTGCCGGCCTCGTGGCGCGCCGAATCCTCAATTATGTCGATGGCGGCGCGGAACTATTGCCGGGCCAACGCTATGGCTTTATCCGGTTCGGATCACGGGTTGATCTTTACCTGCCGCTGGATACCAAGGTCAAAGTCGTCATTGGCGAGAAGGTCAGCGCGACGAGTACGGTGTTGGCTGAACTTTCATGATCTGAAGGGATGCGGCCGGAGCGAAATCGTTCGCTCTCGTCAGGCCGCGTCAGTTCGGTGGCGCCTGACGAAGCAAATGGCCGACCAGAAAAAAGCGAGTGCGAGCAGTGTTTCCGTCGTCGCCAGCAGTCGCTCGGTGCCGCTCGAAGTTGTCGCTCGTACCACCCCTTCGGTGAGGTAGAGCAGAATTAGCATTGAAGACCACTGGTAGGTGTATCGGCGGCCATTGAGAATCCCGAAAAGCGGCGCAAGAAGCGGGAGGCATTTGAGGACCAGCCACGTGCCGCCGGCCTGGATCGGGGCCAGCTTAAGCTCCCACGCAAGACAGAGGAAGATGAGCGCAATCAGGCTCGCGCAGGCCGTCAGGTAACACCCGCGGGGTGATGTGCTCATTGTGGATGTTCCATCTGGGCGGCGGAGGCAGGCAAAGTCTGGCTGACATCGGGTTCGATCAAGAAAACCTCGATATGGGCGGTTTGTTCGTTGAGCTGAGTGTTTCTTACTTCTCTAATCTCAAGGTTCTCTTGCTCGATGACGAGGACAAGGTGCTCGGGGCGTTCGTCAAGAAAGCCGCTTGGCGTGACAAGCAATTCATCGACGCGGAGTGGGGCAACTTTGGGCAGGATCAGGACCGGTTGCGGGTTCGAACTGCGTGGTCTTTCTTCGCGTTCTGTCGTCGACGCAAGCATTGCCGGAATTGCGTCGATCGCCAGAATCTTGAGCCCGAACTCCAGATGCTCCTGGTTTTCTGATCGTGCCCAGCGGGTGATGCAAACCTGCCATTTGTCTCCGTCCTCAGCTTTTACGGCGACGATATCGCCGACCGATACGTCCGAGGCTTTGCCGAGTACATGCATGATCAAGTAGCCGTCCGGGCTTTCGTTGGTAATCATCCAGCTTGAAGTCTCGATCTCGGCACGTGCCTCCTGTCCGAAAAGACGCCAGAGATTTTCGAGGCCTGCGCACAATACGACGCGATAGTGCTGGCGGCGCCTTGGAAAGCGTCTTTTGCCCGGAGTTCCAAGAAGTTCGGCGAGGCGACGAAGACAGCCGCGGCCGGCGGGGGTTCTTGCGAAGCCATCGAGCCCGATGCCTTCGGGACGCAATTCCGAGCGCAATGCGGCGAGTTGTTTCCTTATCAGAGTCGCCAGAGAACCGCAGTCCAAGTAAATGACCTGGCCTTCCAGTGGTGCTGCCTTGCGCGAGCACGGCGTAGCGGACATGTCGCTCGCGGCGTCGATCCAGAAGGTGCTTGTGGGGACGTCGTCCGGTTTGTCGACTAAGGTCACCAGGCTCGAATGCAGCAAGAGATAGTCCGCCAGGAAGCGGGTCTCCTGCGGAGAGAACGAGGCCGGCAGTCCGCATGCGGAAAGGATCGTGGCGAAGTAAAGATCCTGATAGGTGCTCGAAGCCTCCGTCGGGCGTAGGCGCGCAATGCCTTGCCTGCTCGCTTGCTGGTAGATCGTGTGCAACAGCGGCCAGACGCCCGCTTTGGGCGGAGCCGCGGCGAGATTGCTGATCAGTACGTGGCACGAAAGTGCGTGCATGGCCTGCCACAGGGCGGTCTTGCGACACTCCGTGAGTGTGGGTGCGGATACGATCATGCTGAGCGAAATGAGGTCTCTGGCAATTTCATGCAACAGGTCCTGCAGTGGGCGCTTGGTCGGTCTCGGCTTTCCGTGTGTTGGAAACGAGAGCTCGGCAAATGTGGGCAGCAACTTCTCAACGTTGACGATGGCGCGGCAGTAAATTTTTCCGAGCGTTTCTGCCCGGAGCGCGTCTTCGATGTTACATGCCCGGAGTCCGATCGCTCGGGCCGCCAGCTCTTCGAGTTCATCCGCCAGGTTCTGTTGCGCGGGGCGATCGAGCCAAGCCGCGATCGTACGAAATTCCTCCGGGGAGTCGGCGTGCGAGGCGGTGACATTGGCGTTGGGTAGCGAGTGGGTCATGGCTGATGCTGGAAAGAGCCGTGTTTGGTGATCGCCAGAGTATAGCGGCTGGCTGCCTGTGGGTGTTGCCCGCAGGGCTGGAGCGGGAGCGACCGAGGTGCCTTTGGTGAAAACGAAATATGAGCTTGTTTTTTCGTGCTTTCTTGTTATAATTTCGCCCTTTTTCTGAATTCGGAATCGAATCCTATGGTAGTCATTCGTCTCGCCCGTGGTGGCGCGAAAAAGCGTCCGTTTTACAATGTGGTTGTGGCTGATTCCCGC
>JAGNOM010000150.1 GCA_017990155.1 Propionivibrio sp.
TCGGCAAGGGTAACAAATACACCTACCAGATGGACCCGGCCAACGGCGACGAAGCGCTGCGCGAGGTTGCGCTCGACCTCGCCGAAGGCGCCGACATGGTGATGGTCAAGCCGGGGATGCCGTATCTCGATATCGTTCGGCGCGTGAAGGACGAATTCAAGGTGCCGACCTACGCTTATCAGGTCAGCGGCGAATACGCGATGTTGAAGGCGGCCGCGCAAAACGGCTGGCTCGACGAGAAGGCGTGCGTACTCGAAAGCCTGCTCGCCTTCAAGCGCGCCGGCGCCGATGGCATCCTGACTTACTTCGCGCTCGATGCGGCGGCCTGGCTGAAGGGCTGATCGACCCGTTACTCCTTATTCGCCGCGCTGGCTCAGGCAGGTGATGTACAGCATGGTCCATTGCTGCTTCCACTGGGCCATCGGTTCCCGTGCGAAGCCGCTCTTGGCGTACTGGTGCCAGCGACCGATGACATAGCAGAGCAGGACGTTGGCGAGCGCGCCGAAATCGGCCGTCGCGGAAAGCTGCTCCTGCGTCGCGGCGATGCGCAGCGCCTGTTTGAGTGCCGCTTCGGTCTTGTCGTGCAGCTGGTTGATTCGTGTCTGCAGCCGCTCGTTTTCATTGACCAGTGCATCGCCGATCAGCACCTTGGTCATGCCGCGATTGCGTTGGGCAAAGCTGAGGAGTAGCGCAAGGATCTGTTCGACTTGCTGCAAGCCTTGCTGTTCTTCGTTTTCGATCCGGTTAATGACTCCGAACAGGCTGGATTCGATGAACCCGATCAGCCCTTCGAACATCTGCGCCTTGCTGGCGAAGTGGCGATAGAGCGCGGCTTCGGAGCATTCGAGCCGGGCGGCGAGCGCGGCGGTGGTGATCTTTTCACCTTTGGGTGCCTCCAGCATCGCCGCCAGTGTTTGCAGGATTTGCAGCTTTCGTTCGCCCGGCTTTGCCATCTTGCTCTCCCCGAAACTTGGTTTTCTGGTTGTTATTCACCTGCCTGCGTTTGCTGGATTATAGTCGTCCGAGTCGCTTGGGTAAGTCGAGGACGGACGAGAGCTTGACGTCGACACAGGGCGGCTGGTGTGAGCTGGTGCTCACCCACACGGTCTTCATCCCGAGACGTTTCGCCGTCTCGAGATTCGGTAGTGAATCCTCGACCATGATGCAGCGGCGCGGGTCGAGTCGCTCCTTGTGCAGCAGGTGAAGAAATCCCGCTGTCGCCGGTTTGGGCTGAAAACGAAAGCGCTCGACGGGGTAGACGGTCTCGAAGAGACGGCGGATTCCGGTCAGCGCAAGGACGGCTTCGGTGTATTGCTGCGGCGCATTGGAGAACACGATCTTGCGCCCCGGCAAGCGATGGAGCATCTGTTTCAGTCCGCGCTCCGAGACGACCATCGCCGCCAGGTTCGGGAAATCATGGGTTTGCTGCAGGAAGTGTCGCGGATCGGTGCCGTGGTGGCGCATCATGCCGAGCAGCGTGGCGCCGTAGCGCTTCCAGTAGGTTTGCCGCAAGCGGGTGGCTTCGGCCTCATCGACGTGCAGATGGCGACAAATGTACGCCATCATCGAAAGGTGGATCTGCGGGAAGATGTGCGCGCTGGCGTTATGCAGCGTGTTGTCGAGATCGAACAGCCAGGTGCGCCGGGCGAATCTCGTTGTGATTGATTCCCCGAGAGGAGCGGGTGAAGAGCCTTCGCCTGCTTGGTTGTGACTCTTCACACCGATTTCCTGAACGACTACTCGCTCTTGATCATCGTGCCGAAACCGTGGCTGGTCAGGATTTCAAGCAGCAGTGCGTGTTCGACCCGACCGTCGAGGATATGTACGCTCTTGACGCCGTTGCGTGCCGCGTCGAGCGCCGAGTGGATCTTGGGCAGCATGCCGCCATACAGCGTGCCGTCGGCGACCATGGCGTCGATCTGGGCCGGCGTCACGTCGGTGACGACCTTGCCATCCTTGTCCAGAACGCCCGGCGTGTTGGTCAACAGCGCGAGTTTTTCGGCCTTGAGTACTTCGGCGATCTTGCCGGCGACAACGTCGGCGTTGATGTTGTACGTCTCACCGTCTTCTCCGACGCCGATCGGCGCGACGACCGGGATAAAGGCGCCGGCCTGGAGGTGGCTGATCAGCGCCGGGTCAATGCACGTGATGTCGCCAACCATGCCGATATCGATCAGGTCTTCGTGGTTGTCGCGGTTGTGAAGCATCAGCTTCTTGGCTCGGATCATGCCGCTATCCTTGCCGGTCAGTCCGACGGCCTTGCCGCCTGCCTGGTTGATCAGGTTCACTACGTCCTTGTTAACCTGTCCGCCGAGCACCATTTCGACGATTTCCATCGTCTCCGCGTCGGTTACGCGCATGCCCTGGATGAACTCGCCCTTCTTGCCGACGCGGGTGAGCAGATTCTCGATCTGCGGGCCGCCGCCATGCACAACGACGACGTTCATTCCGACGAGCTTGAGCAACACGACATCGCGGGCGAAGCACTGTTTGAGCTTCTCGTCGACCATGGCGTTGCCGCCGAACTTGACGACGATGGTTTTGCCGTGGAAACGCTTGATGTAGGGCAGCGCTTCCGCGAGGATGGCCGCTTCCTGGGCGGGAGAAATTTGCGGGGAGGTCATGGTCGGGCTCCTTATGATGATCGGGCGATTTTACCCGCCGAAACAGCAAATACAAAGGCAAATGCGGGTCGCTTGGCTCTCGGTGCGAGCCTGACGCCCGGCCGATCCGGCGATGCACGGTTGCGTTTGGACGGGGCTGGTAAAATGCACTCCATGCTTATTCTCGGAATCGAATCGTCCTGTGACGAAACAGGGATCGCGCTTTACAGCACCGACAACGGTGGTGCGCTGCTTTCCCATGCTCTCCATTCGCAAATCCTGATGCATCGCGAGTACGGTGGTGTCGTCCCCGAGCTTGCCTCGCGCGACCATATCCGGCGTGCGGTGCCGTTGTTGCGCAAAGTGCTGGCCGATAGCGGACATGCACTGGCTGAAATCGATGCCATTGCCTACACGCAGGGGCCGGGATTGGCGGGCGCGCTGCTGGTTGGCGCGGCGTTTGCCGAGGGGTTGGCCTGTTCGCTCGGCATCCCGACCGTTCCATTGCATCACCTTGAGGGCCATCTTCTCTCGCCGCTGCTTTCCAGCCGGCCGCCGAAGTTCCCTTTCATCGCGCTGCTGGTCTCCGGCGGGCATAGCCAGCTGATGCGCGTGACCGGTGTCGGCGAATACCTCTTGCTCGGAGAGACGCTCGACGATGCAGCGGGAGAAGCGTTCGACAAGACGGCCAAGCTGCTCGGTCTGCCGTATCCCGGTGGGCCGGTTCTTGCGCAACTCGCCGAGCAGGGGCGGCCGGAGATCGTCAAGTTCCCGCGTCCGATGCTGCATTCGGGTGATCTCGATTTCAGCTTCAGCGGACTGAAGACGGCGGTGTTGACCAAGGTCCGAGAAATCGGCGAGCCCGACGATCAACAGCGTGCCGACATCGCGCGCGGCTTTCAGGACGCCATCGTCGAGGTTCTGGTCAAAAAGTCGATGCGCGCAGTCAAGGAGAGCGGCCTCAAGCAGCTGGTCGTCGCCGGCGGCGTCGGCGCCAACCGCGAGTTGCGCCGACAACTCGACGCGGCGGCGCTCAAGGCGAGAATCACGGTCTACTACCCGGAGCTGGAATTCTGCACCGACAACGGCGCGATGATCGCGCTGGCCGGCGCACTGCGTTTTCAGGCGGGAGTCTCGATCAAGCCGGCCGGCGCGTTTGCCGTGCGTCCGCGCTGGCCGCTCGCCGAGTTGACCCGGTAAAGGTCGGTCAGGCTTTCTTCTTGCCGCCGATTTTCGGCTCGCTGCCAGCCATCAGGCGTTGAAGGTTCGGCCAGTGCTTGGCGATCAGGGCCATGGCGATGATCGCGACGGCGGCGAGTTGCGGATCGCGGCCCCAGAGGAGAAAAGCGATCAGCGGCGCCGTTGCTGCGGCTACCAGTGCCGACAGCGAGGAATAGCGCAAGGTATAGGCGATCAGTATCCAGACGCCGAGCACCGCCAGACCGAGCCACGGATCAAGTGCGAGCAGCACGCCAGCGGCGGTGGCGACGCCCTTGCCGCCGCGGAACTTCAGGAAGACCGGGAACAGGTGGCCAAAGAACACGCCCAGCGCCACCAGCGTGACCGTGCCCGAGCCCAGCCCGAAGTGCGGTCCGAAGGTTTGCGCGAGGAAAACGGCTAGCCAGCCTTTGGCCAGATCGCCGATCAGTGTAACGATCGCTGCCTTCTTGTTGCCGCTGCGCAAGACGTTGGTGGCGCCCGGATTCTTCGATCCGTAGCTGCGCGGATCGGCGAGGCCGAAGAGGCGGCTGCTGACGACGGCGAACGGGACGGAACCGAGAAGGTAAGCCAGCACGATGGCGGCAAGGATGGAGAGTGCAGTCAGCATGGAAAATCCCGGAAACACGAATGGCACGAACGAAGAAGCGAACGAATCAGGGGCCAGGTTAGTGCGCTAGAATCCGCGTCGGACAGGGCTCCCGGCCTGGCCGCCGATTTTACACCGACTCTTCACCGACCCGACTGGTTGCCACATGGACATCATCTTTATCGACGAATTTCGCCTCTCGACGCTGATTGGCATCTATCCCCGCGAGAAGGTCATGCCGCAGACCGTGGAGATGTCGCTGCAGATCGGGACATCGACGGTGAGCGCCGGCGCCAGCGACGATATCGGCGATACGATCGACTACGCGGTCGTCGTCGAGCGCCTGCGCAGCGAACTGGCAAGCCAGCATTTCAACCTGCTGGAGAAGCTTGCCGAGTACGTGGCCGGGCTGCTGATTGAGGAATTCGGCGCGCGCTGGGTTCGGGTCACGATCGCCAAGCTGGGCATGATGCGCGGCGTGAAGCGGGTCGGCGTCATCATCGAGCGCGGCGAGCGCGACTGATTTCCGTCTTCTCGAAGCGAAAGGGCTATGCTTCAAGCGTGTCCATATCGAGCCAAAGCACGGAATCATGAAGAACGAACACGCTCCGGAAACGCCGGCCATTCGATTTCTCAAGGCCCACAAGATCCCCTTCTCGACGCATCTCTATGACTACGAGGAGCACGGCGGCACCAAGGTCTCGGCCCGCGAACTCAACGTCGATGAACACGCCGTTATCAAGACGCTGGTTTTCGAGAACGAAAGCGCCAAGCCGTTTGTGGTGCTGATGCATGGGGATTGCAAAGTTTCAGCCAAGGAACTGGCGCGCCAGATCGGCTGCAAACGGACCGAGCCGTGCAAGCCCGAGGCCGCCAATCGCCATACCGGCTACCTGGTCGGAGGCACCTCCCCCTTCGGCACCAAGAAGGCGATGCCGGTGTATATCGAAAAGAGCATTTTCGATTTGTCCCTGATTTACATCAACGGCGGCCGGCGCGGTTTTTTGGTCGGCATTCATCCGCACGACTTGCACGTGCTCGCGCCAACGATCGTGGAAGTCTCGCGAGAAGACTAGGGCGATCGCCCGGTAGCAGAATGCCGAGTGCTGCGGGGCGAAAGTTTTCTCCGCATTGGGCGTAAGAAATCCCCTCCTGTGGCGACTAATGGGTCAGCAGCACGCGATTTGCGCGTTGCTGCTCAAACCGATGCTTGAGCTCACCCCAACACACAGGAGATTCACCATGAACAAGACGATGACCGCCGCCTCCCTGGCTTTCGCCCTTGGCTCCGCTCTGACCATTGCTGCGACACCGGCTGCCGCCCAGGACAAAATGGCCGACAAGGAGAAATGCTACGGCGTGGCGTTGAAGGGCAAGAACGACTGCAAGGCAGGCGCGGGCACTACCTGCGCCGGCACGTCGAAGATCGACTATCAGGGCAATGCGTGGTCGCTGGTGCCCAAGGGCAGCTGTGAAAAGATGGCTTCGCCGACCTCGGCGACTGGATTCGGCCAGCTCGCCGAGTTCAAGGAAAAGATGGCCTGATCCCGGGTTCATCCTGTCAAACCCGCATGAGACGCCGGCCATGACGACAGCCGCAACCCGCCTGGCGATTACGGTCGGCGCTCTGCCCGCACGGAGCGGCTTGGGCCTCAAGCCCGAGCACTTCCGCACGATTCTCGAAACGTCGCCGGACTTGGGTTTCTTCGAAATCCATGCCGAAAACTACATGGTCGATGGCGGCCCCTTCCACCACTTTCTGTCGAGAATCCGCAGCCGGTATCCGTTGTCGATCCATGGTGTCGGGCTGTCGATCGGCGGCGAATCGCCTCTTGACGAGACGCATCTGCGGCGTTTGGCCGTACTGCTGCAACGCTATGAACCGCAGTCCTTTTCCGAACATCTGGCGTGGTCGAGTCATGGCGACGTGTTTCTCAACGACCTGTTGCCGGTCGCGTATTGCCACGAAACGCTGATGCGCGTCTGCGATCACATCGACCGCGTTCAGGAAATGCTCAAGCGGCGCATGCTGCTCGAGAATCCGGCGACGTACGTCGAGTTCGCCGCGTCGACGATGGCCGAGACCGATTTCATCAGCGAGGTGATCCGGCGCACTGGCTGCGGCCTGCTGCTCGACGTGAATAACGTCTATGTGTCGTGCATCAATCACGGGCGCGATCCCCGGGCCTGCATCGACGCCCTGCCGCTGGCGGCGACCGGCGAAATTCATCTGGCCGGCTTTGCCCGCGACACGGATTCTGCCGGCGACGAACTGCTGATCGACAGCCATGGATCGCCGGTCGCCGATGCGGTCTGGGCGCTATATCGTTACGCACTGCAGCGCGTCGGCCCGGTTGCTACGCTGATCGAACGCGACAACGATATCCCGGCGTTCGCGGTCATGCTGGCCGAGGCAAATCGCGCCGAAGACATGTTACGAGCGCAAGCCGCGAGCATGCCAGCATGAGTCCGCAACGATGCTTTGCCGAAGCGCTGCTCGA
>JAGNOM010000151.1 GCA_017990155.1 Propionivibrio sp.
GTCGCGCTTCTCGTGGTTCAGCGGACTGCTGCCCGCGTATTCCGTGCTGTCCTCGAAGAGCACCTTGTACGCCGCTGCGGGCAGCAAGGCCGCCCACTCGGCCTTGGTCTTGTTGAGTTTCATTGGAATGCTCTCCTTGCCGAATGCGGCTCGAATCGGGGCGATCTGCACGACAACAGCCGAGAGTCCGCCAAGCCATTTGAGATATTGACGCCGGTTCATGTTTTGCTCCTGATCGATGGTCGTTCGGCAGACAATCGCCCGTGCAGTTCCCTGACGCCGGACAATGAGGCTGATCTGGTCGCTACGGTGTTTAGTCGATCGAAGCGGAGAAATTCTTACAGCGTTCTTCTGCCGGCAAGCTCGTCGGGGAGCGCGAAGACGACGGGACGCTGCGACGCAGGGGATCGCTCAGCGCCCCGGTTGCCGACGAAGCGGCCGCATGAATCTTCAGATAGTCGAGACAGCGCCCGGGCAGCAAGGCCGGACTGTAAAGGTAGCCCTGGAAGGCATCACAACCGAGCGCTTCGAGCACACGCTGTTGCTCGCGCGTTTCAACGTACTCGGCCACCACCTGAATGCCGAGCGCGCGGCCGAGTTGCACCACCGAACTGATGATATCGCCGCAATTGTTATCCTGCAGCACCTCGCGCGTCAGCGAACCGTCGAGTTTGATGGCGCTGAAGTTGAAGCGTCGGACGTAGAGCATCGAACTGTAACCCATGCCGAAGTCGTCCATCTCGAGGTGAACGCCCAGCGATTGCAGCCCCTTGAGCGTGCCGCTGGACACCGGATCGTCTGAAACGTGCTGCGATTCGGTCAGTTCCAGGCCAAGCTCGGACGGTTGCAGGCCGCTGACTGCCAATGTCTCCTCAACCAGGCCGAGCAGCCGGCGGTCCTTCAGTTGTGTCGGAGAAACATTGACTGACATGCGGACGCCCTGCACCCCGCCCTTCTTCCAGTCCTGCAGTTGCCCACAGGCGATCTTGATCGCCCAGCGACCGACCCGGACAATCTGTCGCGACTCTTCGGCCAGCGCGACGATGATCGCCGGCGAAATCGCGCCGAACTCGCGATGCTCCCAGCGCAGCAGCGCTTCGACGCCGATCACCGCGCCGCTGCGGTCGTGCTTGGGTTGATAGGCGAGATAGACGCGCTTCGACACCTGGCTGTCGTCGAGATCGCGCAGAAACTCGTACAACAACTTTCGCGCGGTGTGGCCGACCCCGTCGTGCCGATCGAGAACCGTCCCGTGTTGCTGCTTGATCGCCTCGATATCGGAAACCGCGCGCCGGACCGTATTGAGGCTGTCCGCCGCCCGCCGCTGCTCGGCATAGCGCATGAACGGCAGATAGACGAACGCACTGAGCAAAAGGTTGAAGAGTTGCAGCGCGCCACCGTGCCAGCTTCCGGAATTGAGTATGCCGCCGACGATTGGCGGCGTCGTCCACGGCACCTGATGGACGTTTGTCGCCACCAGTCCATAACTGATGCAGAAGTACGTCGTCACGATCTGCAAGAGCGGCACCAACAGGAATGGAATCAGGTAGACCGGATTGAACACGACCGGCAGCCCGAACAACACCAGTTCGTTGATATTGAACAGGGATGGAAACAGCGCGTACTTGGCCACGCGCCCGGCTTCGCTCTGCCGCGCCTGAAACAGGATGACGAGCAACAGTCCCAGCGTCGACCCCGAGCCGCCGATGTGAACGTAGAGGTCAACGAACGCCTTTGGAATGTCGAAGACCTGCTCCGGACCGCCCGGAAGCAAGGCTATCGCCTTGTACACGCTCTCCAGCGCATTGGCGCCGTGAATGCCGAAGAACCAGAGCAACTGGTTGAGCAGGCCGAGCAGCAAGAGCCCGGGGAGCTGACTGTCCGTTGCGTTGTTGACCGATATCAGGGCGACGCTGATCAGTTCGCTCGCGTCCAGCGGCCACAGGACCAGTGCGCGCGCCGCCAGGGCGAAGACGCCCACCGTCACCATCGCCGGCCCGATGGACAGGAGAGCGTGGTCGAGTCCAAGATCGAATTCGTAGGATCGATATCCGAACCGGAGAAAGCGCAAACGCAGGCAAAAAATGAACAATTCCGTGCTGACGATGGCGATCAGGATCGCGCCGAGAATGCTGCGCGGCCCCAGCGTCCCGAGACTGTTGACCGATCCGGAAAGCATCGCGTAGATGAAGAAATTGACCAGCGCGACGGTTGCCACCAGCGGAGGCGATATGTCGAGCAGGCGCTCGCCGCGTGCCTCGGCGGCCAGAAAGTGCGCAATCAGGACGACCAGACAGAGCGAGAGAATGCCGCTGCTGCCGCTCCAGACAATCAGGGCGAAATTCGAACCGCCATCGTCCAGCGCCGCGGCAAGCGTCGGAGACAGCACGGAAAACGGAAAGCTGCCAACGAGAAGCGCCACAGCGCCGACAAAAGTGACCGGCAAGAGCAGTACAAGGCTGTGCCGGATCGCCCTTGACCAGCGATGCGCGGACACGCGCTGCAAGGACTCATGAAGTTGAAAAGGGCGCACGCGGACAGGCGGGTGGTTGAAAAAACGCAGCCTAAACGATCGCACTGCGAATGGCTATCCGGAATGCATCACCTGCATTACCACTCGCCGGAAACGCTTTGCGACGCTACTTCTTGCCGGAATGTCCCGAATGCCCGGTTATTTCCCTGAGGCACTGCCGCGCACAAACGGCGCACTGGCCGCAGTCGCTGGTCACACCGAGCTCGCGACGCAGATCCTTGAGCGAATGCGCGCCGTCACTCACCGCCTGGCGAACCTGGCGTTCAGTCACGGCTTTGCAGACACAGACGTACATCGCGATCTCCGAATATCAAGTGCTTGCTTACAACGACTTAATCGCCGCCCACTTCCATGTGCGCCTGCAGGAAGTTCGGCAGCGTCACGTCTTCAATCAGACGCTGCTGCGTTTCGAGCCAGTCGATACCTTCCTCGCTATGCTCAAGCAGTTCCTGGAGCAGATCGCGGCTGACGAAATCCTGCAACTCTTCGCACAACGCAATGGCTTCCAGCAGTTGCGGACGATGGGTTTCGCGTTCGAGGCGAAGATCGCCGGCGAGACATTCGGCGACGTTTTCGCCGATCGTCAACTTGCCGAGGCTTTGCATGTTGGGCAAGCCTTCGAGGAAGAGGATGCGCTCGATGAGTTCATCCGCTTCCTTCATCACCCGAATCGACTGCCGGTAGCGGTAGTCGTTGAGCTTTTCCAGCCCCCAGTGGCCGAACAAGCGTGCGTGCAGGAAATACTGGTTGATCGCCATCATTTCGTTCTTCAGCACCTTGTTGAGGGCTTCGATCACGCGCTTTTCACCTTTCATGATCGCTCCCTCAGGCCGGCGAACCGGCGGCCATCTGGCTCTGCAGGTAATTCTGCAAGCCCACCAGTTCAATCAGACGCAGCTGCTTCTCCAGGTAGTAGGCGTGGTCCATCTCGGTATCTTCCAGCTGAACGCCGAGCAGGTCGCGCGTCACGAAGTCCTGCGTTTTCTCGCTGGCCGCCATCGCCTTGCGCAGATCGCCGACGACCTTGTATTCGACCGACAGATCGGCCCTGAGCATGTCCGGGACGTTCTTGCCGATCTTGAGTTCGTCGCGCCGCGCGAGATCGGGCGTTCCCTCAAGGAACAGGATGCGCTGGATCAGCGCCCGTGCGTGCAATCGTTCGTGCTCCGACTCATGCAGAGCTTTGGCCGCCAGTTGGGCGAGGCCCATGTCGGCATACATCTCGCCGTGAATCAGGTACTGGTCGACCGCGGTGAGCTCGCCCGCGAGCAGGTCGTTCAGCATCGCAATGGTTTTCTTGTCGCTTTTCATGGGCATCCTCGGGAAGTAGTGAATGAGTGATCCGGGCACGAAAGCACGCTGATACGAGCGGCCTCTCTAACACCAGTCACAGACCATAGACTTCCGGGATTTCTCCGAGTTCAACCGTGCCCCGTTGCAATTATCGGGGCACGGTTTCCCGCTGCAGAAAGGCTTACGCCGCCTGATCATTCCACTCGTACAGCTCCACCGTTTCCGGATGGCACTTGTTGCAACCGCCGCCGCAGGCAGTTCCGGTCGGCAAGCGCCGGACCCGGCCCTTACGCTCGAGAATGCCGAGCATGCTGCGCAGGGCGTCCGGCGCCGCGTCCAGGCTGAGGGCCATATCGGTCAGCGCCGAACGGCGATGGTCGCGCATGTACTGTTCGATTCGTGCAAGGATCATGATTGTCACCTCAGGATTTTTGCGGCAACGGCGCAGCGCTCAGATCTTCCTGCTGTCCGTAGTGTCGCAAGATGAAGAAGAAGCCGGCGAACGCCACGACCATCGCTCCAACCCAGCCCATCGAGCTGGCCGGATGACTGGCGTAGGTCGCCACCTGGTAGTAGATCGTCGCCGCACCATACGCCAGGCCCGTCGTCCAGCCGGCGACGAACATCGTCCAGCGCGCGCCACTTTCCTGATAAACCACGGCGATGGCTGCGGTACAGGGGAAATAGAGCAGGATGAAGAGCAGGTAGGCGAAGGCACCGGCCGCACCGTCAAAGCGGGAGGCCATGGCGCTGAAGGTGTCGGTCGACACTTCCTGCGATTCGGCGGTGGCTTCGAGATCGCTCACGTCGCCCACCGACAATCCGGCGGGGTCGGCCCAGCTATCGATCGCGTCGCTCAGATTGGCCGGGATCGTGGCAAAGGCTTCGGAAACCGCGGCACCAAGATCGAACGGCGCTTCGGCCTCGACTTCTTCACCGGCCGCAATCGCATCGCTTACAGCCAGCGCCTTGTACGAGGCATCGAGCGTGCCGACAACCGCTTCCTTGGCCAGAACGCCGGTGAAGATGCCAACGGCAGCCGGCCAGTTATCCGCGTTCAAACCCAACGGTGAGAAGGCCGGTGAAATCGTGCGACCGATTTCGGCGAGCACCGACTTGTCGCTGTCTTCATTGCCATAGCTGCCATCCGTGCCGACCGCGTTGAGGACGTTCAGCACCAGCACCATCGGCACGATGACGCGGCCGGCGCGGATGATGAAGCTGCTCAGACGCTCCCAGGTGTGGATCAGGACACCTTTCAGGGTCGGCAGGTGATACGGCGGCAGTTCCATGATGAACGGCGTCGCTTCGCCCTTGAGCAGCGAGTTCTTGAGCATCACGCCGGTCAAAACCGCCAGCGCGATACCGATGAGGTAGAGCGCAAAAACCACGTTCTGCGCGTCGTTCGGGAAGAACGCGGCACCAAACAGCACATAGACCGGCAGACGCGCGCCGCAGGACATGAACGGCGCCATGGCGATCGTCATCAGACGGTCACGGCGATGTTCGAGCGTGCGCGTGGCCATGATTGCCGGCACGTTGCAGCCGAAACCGACGATCAGCGGCACGAAGGATTTACCCGGCAAGCCGACCCAGCGCATGAAGCGGTCCATGACGAAGGCTGCGCGCGCCATATAGCCGGAACCTTCGAGCACCGAGAGGAAGAGGTAGAGGAAGCCGATCACCGGGATGAAGGTCGCCACCGTTTGCAGACCGCCGCCGATGCCCTTGGCCAGCAGCACGTTCAGCCATTCAGGCGACCCCAGACTGGTCAACAATTCACCAAAACCATCAACGAGCAAGGCGGCGGCGAACTGATCGAAGAAATCGATGAAGGCGCCACCGATGTTGATGGTGAACATGAACATCAGGTACATCATCACGAGAAAGATCGGGATGCCGAGCACACGGTTCAACACCACGCGGTCGATGCGATCCGTGACGTCGCGCGCGACCTGGCCACTGATCCTGACGCTGGCGTTGGCGATGCGATTGGCCAGGCTGTAACGGGCGTCGGCAACGAAGATATCGAGATCGTCGCCGAACTGCTTTGCTTCCTGCTTCGCCTGCTCCGCCAACGTTTCGCCCACCGCCTGCCGCGCCAGATCGTCGCCTTCCAGCAAACGAACGGCCAGCCAGCGCGGTGAAGCCTTGATCTTCGGCATGGCTGACTCGATACTCGCTGCCAGCTGGTCGATGGCACGGGTCAGCGCGTCTGAGTACGTAATCCGGGCAGTGGGCCGCGGGTGCGCTTCGACCGCTTTGCCGATTGCCGCCTTCAACTCGGGAACGCCCTTGCCGGTCGAGGCAATCACCGGCAAAACCGGGCAACCGAGCTGCGCCGCCAGTTCGGCCACGCTGACCTTCATGTTCTTGCTTTCCGCCACATCGACCATATTGAGCACGACCAGCAATGGCACGCCCATTTCGACCAACTGCGTCGTGAGGTAGAGATTGCGCTCCAGATTGGAGGCATCGACGATATTGATGATCAGATCGGCCTCGCCCTCCTGCACGTAGTCGCGCGCTACCCGCTCATCGAGCGAAATGTCGCGATCGACGACGTCCAGCGAGTACGTTCCAGGCAGATCGACGACCTCGACGGTCGCGTCGCCGAGACGGTAATCCCCGCTCTTGCGCTCGACCGTCACGCCCGGCCAGTTACCGACGCGCTGCCGGGAGCCGGTCAGCGCATTGAACAATGTCGTCTTGCCGCAGTTGGGATTGCCAACGAGACCAATGGTGTAGTTCTTTCCCATCACAGCTTCTCCACGTTCAGACTGGCGGCTTCATCCTTGCGCAGCGAGATGCTGCATCCGCGGACGCGAATCTCGACCGGATCGCCCATCGGCGCGACGCGCGTAATGCCGATCTCGATCCCGGGCGTCAGGCCCATGCTCAACAATTTGCGGCGATAGCTACCGCCGGCTTCGCTGTAGCCGGTCACCTTGGCCGAATCGCCCACCTGGAGTTCTCCCAGCGTCGTCATTTCAAACTTCTCCCTATACGAAAAATCAAGAAATCAAGAATCCG
>JAGNOM010000152.1 GCA_017990155.1 Propionivibrio sp.
GCGGCGAGGATCGGCCAGCCGGTTTCGGTCTGCCAATAGTTGTCGATCACCGGCTTCCCGAGTTCGCGCATGAACCACTCGTGCGTCGGTTGATCAAGCGGCTCACCAGCCAAGAAAACGTGCTTCAGGCTCGACAGGTCGTATTTGTGCATGTACGCGGGATCGTGCTTCTTGAGTACGCGCGCGGCGGTCGGCGCCGAGAACATCACGTTGACCTTGTACTTCTCGACGATCTGCCACCAGATGCCCGGATCGGGGCGCAACGGCGTGCCCTCGTACATGATCGTGCACATGCCGGCGATCAGCGGACCATAAACAATATAGGAGTGGCCGACGACCCAGCCGATGTCAGAGGTCGAGAACATCGTCTCGCCCTCGCCGCCGCAGTAGATGTATTTCATCGACGCGGCCAGCGCGACGGCGTAACCGCCGGTATCGCGCTGCACGCCCTTCGGCTTGCCCGTCGTGCCTGAGGTATAGAGGATGTACGACGGCTCCGACGATTCGAGCCAGGTCACCGGCACCTCCGCGTCGAGGAACTTTTCACGCAGACTGGCATAGTCCACATCCCGACCTTCGACACGGCTGTATTCCTTGTCGAGGCCACGATCGATCATCAACACGTGGCTCGGCTTGTACGCCGCGAGATCAATCGCATCGTCGAGCAGGTGCTTGTAAGGAACCGGTTTTCCGCCGCGCATGCCAGCGTCCGATGAGACGATCAGCTTCGGCATCGCATCATCGATGCGCGTCGCCAGCGACCCCGAAGCAAAACCACCGAAAACCACCGAATGGATCGCGCCGATGCGCGCGCAGGCAAGCATGGCAAAGGTCGCTTCGGGGATCATCGGCATGTAGATCAGGACGCGATCGCCCTTGCCGACGCCCAAGTGATGCATGACCGCCGCCATGCGCATGACTTCCGTTTTCAGCTCGGCAAACGAGTAGACCGTCTCCGTATCCGTTTCGGTTGAAACGAAGACCAGGGCGCGGTCGTTCGGCCGTTTGGTGGCGTGCCGATCGACGGCGTTGTAACAAAGGTTGGTTTCCCCACCGACAAACCATTTGGCAAACGGCGGTCGCGAGAAGTCGAGGGTGCTGCTGAAAGGCTTGTGCCAGTCGATAAGGCTGGCTTCGTTGGCCCAGAAAGCGTCCGGATTGTCGATGGATTGCTGGTGAAACTCCTTGATCGTGGTCATAAGGATTCCTTGTTGCTACCAAGTACCCTGCACTTATGTATGACTAATCCTGCCCGGCGTCTTCTTCCTCCCGCACCGGGTCAGTCATGCGCTTTTCAATTTCGGCCAGTGGCAAACCGAGGCCAAACCTGCGTTCCATCAGTCGAAGCAAGGGCATCACCTGCATCCCGAGTGCCGCCAGATGCGGCATGACATCGCCCAGCTGCCCGGTCTTGATCAACGCCAGCGCCTGATCGACGCCCGGCACGACAGACGACACGGCATTTGCTCGCTGGCTGCACGAAATGACCTGACTCCCGCCGGCCTGCTGCGCCATTTTCAAACGCGAGCCGGCCAGTTCGATCAGCGCGCCGGCCGAAACAACCGCATCGGCCGGACTATTGCTGACACCAACGCTCACCGACAAGTTCAATCGCTGTCCATGAATGGAAATATTCGCCACGTGAATCGCGTCACGCAGCCGGTTGCCGAACGATTCGCACGCCGCAGCCGGCGTGCCGGGCGAAATGACGACCAACTGGCTGCCGGCATAGTGACCCAGGCTATCTTCCTTGCGGATCTTGCTCGACAGCATGGAGATGAAGCGTTGCTGTAATTGCTTCACCACATCGACACCGTGCTCTTCACGCAGCGCACCGATATTGTCGAAGCCCATCACCATCGCGCTAACTTCGCTGTTGTGTCGCATGGCGTGCGACATCGCCTGCACCGCCTGCAATTCGACATACTTGCGCGTAAACAGCCCGGTTTCGGGGTTCTGGACGTTCTGCTCGATATTCTCTTTGAGCTGGTGCTGTGCCTGCGCGAGCTTCAACAATGACTCGATACGCGCCAGCAGCTCGGCGCCGCCCGTGCTGCGGCTGATGAAGTCCGAGGCACCGTGCGATTTGGCGCGTTCGATCGCCTCATCGTTGTCACCGGTGATCATCAGCATCGGCATCTGCGAGAGGCGCGCCAGCCGCGACGAGCGCACGCGATCAAGCAGACCGTTGCCATCAAGTACGGGCAGCGACAGCGAACAGATCACCAGCTCGATCGAATGATCCAGGACCAGCACCTGCCACGCTGCCTCGCCGTTCGATTCTTCGCGATAGTCGTAGAAGTCGCGGATATGCTTGCTGATCAACGCGCGCACCATGCGCGATTCATCAACAATCAGGATTCTGGGCAGCGGGTTCGGATTAGTCATGGACGGCTCGACTCACGTGTTACGTCACCCTCTCTACAAGCATCATTGCCTCAGGACACGGCCACAACGATACGGCCATGTGCCGCGCCCTGCAGGAACGAATCAAAAACATCCGGCAACTCATCCAAGTTAATCGTGCGCGTCAATTCAGGCAAGTGCCGGGGATGTAAATCCGTGGCAAGACGTTGCCAGACACGTTGCCGATACGCTTCGCCAACGTATCCCGAATCAATCCCCAGCAGCGACACGCCGCGCAGCACGAACGGCATCACCGTCGTATTCAGCGTCGTACTTTCCGCCAGACCAATGCTGGCAATCGCTCCGGCCTGCTTCATCGAACTCGCGATCCACGCCAGAACGTCGCCACCGAGATTATCAACGGCGCCCGCCCACAGAGCTTTAGCCAACGGCCGGATGCGCGACAGATCGAGCGATGAGCGCAGCATCACGTCGGACGCACCCAGATGACGCAAATAGTCCGATTGCGACTCCTTGCCGGTCAGCGCCGTGACTGAGTACCCGAGTTTTGCCAGCATATCGATCGCCAGGCTGCCGACGCCGCCGGTTGCGCCGGTAACGACGACCGGCCCCTGTTCCGGGCGCAGACCGTTTTCTTCCATGCGGACAATGGCCAGAGCCGCCGTAAAGCCGGCCGTACCCAAGGCCATCGCGTCAAACAGTGAAAGACCGTTCGGCAAAGGCACGACCCAATCGGCCGGGACACGAGCAAATTCGGCATAGCCGCCGTGATGGGCAACGCCAATATCGAAGCTCGTTGCAATCACCGGGTCGCCCGGTTTGAAACGCGGGTCGCTGCTCTCCTCGACCGTTCCGGAGAGATCAATGCCGCCGACACACGGGAAGCGCCGAATGATGCGTCCAGCGCCGGTTGCCGCGAGCGCGTCCTTGTAATTGACGCTGGAGAACGCGACGCGAATCGTCACCTCGCCCGGATCAAGCTGAGACTCATCCATATTGACGAAGCCGCTTTGGGTTTTGCCTTCAATCTCCTCAATCAAAAACGCCTTGAAGGAACGCATGAATTCTCCTCGATGAAAAGCGACGCACCAAGCCGAATCCGGATTTGGGATGTTGGGCTTGGGCGCCATCAAAACGGACATGATACCCACAAAAAGGAGTCGAGAGCCGGGCGATCTCCTTTATCGAAATACAACAACAAATCAATTGCTTAGACGACACGCCGCGGGTCAATTGCACAAAAAAACGGCGACAAAGGTTTACAGCCGATGGATTTTCTTTTAGATTTCGGCCCCATGTCTTGTAACAAAATCATCACAATCGTGCTCACTGTTGCCGCCATCACCTTCTCCGGTGCGGGTGCAGTGTACGCGGACGAAGTCCAACCGAAGCTGAGCGACGAGCCTTCGCTGTTCGAACGTTACCGCAGCGGCGCCAAGGATCTGGTCCTCAAGGGGCTGGAGCTGGTCGGGATCAAATATCGTCGCGGCGGTACCGATCCGGACAGTGGACTCGATTGCAGCGGGTTCGTTCAGCTTGTCTTCAAGGACGCGATCGGGATGCTGCTACCGCGTACCGCAAAGGAACAGAGCCAAGTCGGCGACGTGATCGACAAGAAGGAACTCAAGCCCGGCGACCTCGTTTTCTTCAACACGATGCGCCGTGCCTTCTCGCACGTCGGTATCTACCTGGGCGACAACCGTTTCATGCACTCGCCGCGCTCTGGTGCGGAAGTTCGTGTCGAGGACATGAGCCAGAGCTATTGGGTCAAACGCTACAACGGAGCACGGCGGGTCGTCGAGCAGTAAGACTGTGCAACATGGTCAGAGACGCTTCGGCGTCTTTTTTTTCGACCGACTTCGATAACAATTCTCATTTACACAATTTAAACACGCGGTTATCATGCGAGCGTTTTTGCGAACCGTTATCACTTAATACAAGGAGTAGCCGCCGTGTTCACTTTAGTCTCGCGCCGATTTCTGGCGCTTTCTGCGCTTTCCATTCTTCTCGGCAACGTCCAGGCCGAAGAGAAAACCCTGAACATCTACTCGGCTCGTCACTACCAGACCGACGAAGCGCTTTATGGCGGTTTTACCAAGAAAACCGGCATCAAGATCAACCGCATCGAAGGCAAGGAGGAAGAACTGCTGGAGCGCCTCAAGAATGAGGGCAGCAACAGCCCGGCCGATGTGCTGATCACCGTCGACGCGTCGCGCCTCGCCCAGGCGCATGAGCTTGGCCTGTTCGCGCCGGTCAAGTCGACCGTTCTCGAATCGCGCATTCCCGCCCACCTGCGCACCGACGACTGGTTTGCCTACTCGACGCGCGCCCGCGTCATTGTCTATGCCAAGGACTCCGTAAATGCAGAAGACGTCCGCAGCTACGCGGACCTGTCCAATCCGAAGCTCAAAGGCAAGGTCTGCACACGCTCGGGCTCCCATCCCTATAACCTGTCCTTGATGGCTTCGATCATTGCCAATCAGGGCGAGGCTCAGGCCGAAGCCTGGGCCAGAGGTGTCGTGGCGAACTTCGCGCGCGCGCCCAAGGGTGGCGACACCGACCAGATCAAGGCCGTTGCCGCCGGCGAGTGCGGCGTGACCATCTCCAACACCTATTACCTCGCCCGCCTGATGCGCTCCGAGAAAGCCGAAGACCAGGCGGTCGTCGCGAAAGTTGGCGTCGTCTGGCCCGATCAGGCCGGCAAGGGAACGCACATCAACGTTTCTGGCGGCGGCATGCTCAAGCACGCGCCACACAAGGAAGCCGCAGTGAAGTTCCTGGAGTACCTGGCAAGCGACGAGGCACAGCGCTATTTCGCCGATGGCAACAACGAATGGCCGGTCGTCGCTGGACTGAAGATCGCCAACCCGGCACTGGACAAGCTTGGCGCCTTCAAGGCCGACACCTTGCCGGTCGGATCACTGGCGATGTATCGCGCCAAAGCACAGATGATCTTTGACCGGGCGGGCTACCGGTAGTCGCTATCGCCGTTGATTGATCTGCCGCGACAGGACAATCAACGGCAACAGCCCGACCACGACAATCGCCAACGACGCCGTTGAGGCTTCGGCCAGGCGCTCATCCGACGCCAGCGTGTAGGCCTGCGTCGCCAGCGTATCGAAATTGAAGGGCCGCATCACCAGCGTCGCCGGCAACTCCTTCATCACATCGACAAAAACCAGCAGGCCCGCCGAGAACAGGCTGCCGCGCAGCAGAGGCAGATGAATCCGGCGCAGAACGCCGACCTGATTCGCTCCCAGACTACGCGCCGCCTCATCCATGCTCGGCGTTACCTTGGCCAGACTGGAAGTAACCGATTGCAAGGCCACGGCGAGAAAACGGACGAGATAGGCGTAGATCAGCGCGGCGATCCCGCCCGTCAGGATCAATCCGGGATTGTTGCCGAACCAGATCTCCCACTGGCTCGCCAGCCAGTTGTCCAGTCGCGTCACAGGAATCAACACACCGACCGCGATCACCGAGCCGGGGACCGAATACCCAAGGCCGACGAGCCGATTGAGCGTTTGCGCCAGCCGCGCCCGGATACCGGCCTTGGACAGGCGCGCTGCATAAGCCAGCAGCAGTGCGAGCGCTACAGCGACCAACGCCGTCAAACCGGCGAGCACGAAGCTGTTGCTCGCCAGATGAACAAAACGCTCGCCAAACTGGGCGTCGCCGTCGGTCAATGCCAGACGAAGCAACAAGCCCGCCGGCAGCAGAAAACCAACGAACAGAGGCAAAGCGCACGCCAGCACGGCAACGACCGCCCCACCACCCTTGAGCGCGCGCTCGGCGTGTGGGCGATTGCGCCCAGTCGTGTTGTTGAATCGCGCCCGCCCGCGCGAGAGTTGTTCCAGAAGCAGCAGCAGGATCACGAAACCGAGCAGCGACGCCGCAAGTTGCGCCGCAGCAACACGGTCGCCCAGCGAAAACCAGGCGCGATAGATACCGGTCGTGAACGTCTGCACGCCAAAGTATGAAACCGTCCCGTAGTCGGCCAGTGTCTCCATCAAGGCCAGCGTCGCGCCGGCGACGACCGCCGGACGCGCCAGCGGTAGCGAAACCCGCAAGAAGCTGCGCCACGGCCCGAGGCCGAGCGTCCGCGCCGCTTCGAGCATGCCGCTCGCACGTTCGATGAATGCCGTGCGCGCCAGCAGATAGACGTAGGGATAGAGGACGAAAACGAACATCGCAATCGCGCCGCCGACGCTGCGCACATCGGGAAACCAATAGTCGGCGCGACTCCAGCCGAAGGTCTCGCGCAGCCACGTCTGGATCGGGCCGACAAATTGCAGAAAGTCGGTATAGACATAGGCCAGCACATAAGCCGGCATCGCCAGCGGCAAAATCAGCGCCCACTCGAACACACGTCGCCCCGGAAAGTCGTGCATCGCCGTCAGCCAGGCCGTTGCCACGCCGACGACGACGACCCCGCAACCGACGCCGACACACAGCCACAG
>JAGNOM010000153.1 GCA_017990155.1 Propionivibrio sp.
GATGTCTATATTGAAGCTCGTGGAGATGGCATTCCTCCCTTAACCGCCTCGGATTCTTTCTGGGGCTGATGATGCCTACGTTTGAACCCGGACGGGTCGCGTAGGTAGTCCTGTCCGGAATAACTACTTTCAGCGGACAGGATGATGTGGAAAACGACTCTCGCCATTTCTTTGGGCGCAACACTTGGGGCGCTCATGCGCTGGAGGCTCGGTTCCGGGCTCAACACCGTTTTCCCCTCGCTTCCGCCGGGTACGCTTGTTGCGAACCTTATCGGTGGCTACATCGTCGGCGTCGCAATCGCGTCGTTTGCCCTGGCGCCAAACATCGCGCCGGAATGGCGTCTATTCCTGATCACCGGCTTCTGCGGTGGCCTGACCACGTTCTCAACCTTCTCCGCCGAAGTCGTCACCTTGCTTCAGGAGGGGCGGCTGATGTGGGCGGCGGCCTCCGTCGCGGCGCATGTCATCGGCGCGCTGCTGACGACGCTGGCCGGACTGGCTACCGGGCACCTGTTCAAGTATCTGTGAGGAGATCGCGATGAAGGGCTATCAAATCACCTTCTTTACGCAGCAGGATCGCCAGCACAAGCACAAACCGCTGGCCGAGTGGCTGATGCTTGCCGCGCGCGATGTCGGTGTTCATGGCGCCACCATCGTCTCTGGTAGCGAAGGCTACGGTCACCACGGGCGCATCCACTCGGCGCGCTTTTTTGAACTTGCCGACCAACCGCAGGAGGTGGTGATGGCCGTCAGCGAGGACGAGTCGTTACGCCTGTTCGAACTCCTGAAGGCCGAAGGCGTTCACCTGTTCTACATCAAGACGCCGGTCGAGTTCGGCGTACTCGGAGAGCCGTGAAAAACGGCAAGACCGGATCAATCCGCTGCAGAAGGCGGATCGCGAAGTACAACCGGCAGCTCGGGATCGAGGTGGAACCCGGTAAAGTCGCCCGGTTCGTCGCTTGCGGAACCGAATTCCTGCTCGCTAATCATCATCTCCCACGCCATCCCGCCGTGGCACGGTCTGCGGGTCACAGGTGATCGGGCGATAGATTTCGACACGGTCGCCGGGGCGGAGGGGCGCTTCTGCCTTGACGATCTTGCCGAAGATGCCGACTTTCTGCGTCGCGAGGTCAATATGCGGAAACATGCGCAGGATGCCGGATCGCTCGATCGCGTCCTTGACGGTTGCTTCGTCCGGGACTTCGATGGTCAGCCAGATCTGTTGCGCCTGTTCCGAGTAGGCGACGCCGATTTGCATGCTTTTCTCCTCAGTGGCTGGCCGCTGCAGTTGCTCCGGCCGCCACGGGTGTGTGCGAAGCTGATTCGGCAAGTCGACGCTCGTAGGCCTGTTTTGCCGCGAGCATCAGGCCGAGAACGAGAAAGCCGGCCGGCGGCAGGATCATCATCAGCACGCCGCCGTAGTTCGGCAGCACCGTCGTTTCCAGGAAGGCGAAGTTCGGCCCGAGCAGCAGGCTGGCTTGCGAGAACAGGGTGCCGGCGCCGATCAGTTCGCGGATCAGGCCGATGGCGGTGAGCGCCAGGGTGAATCCCAGTCCCATGCATAGTCCGTCGAATGCGGAAGCCAGCACGCCGTTGCGCGAGGCGAAGGACTCGGCGCGCCCGAGCACGGCGCAGTTGACGACGATCAGCGCGATGAACAGGCCGAGCACGCGGTAGAGGTCGTGCATCCACGCGTTAAGGCTCATATCGACGAGGGTGACGAGCGTTGCGATCAGCACGATGAACACCGGAATGCGTACCTGTTGCGAGACGAAATTCCTCAGCGACGAAATGATCATGTTGGCGCAGACGAGAACGGCCGTGGTCGCCAGTCCCATGCCCAACCCGTTGGTGCCGCTGGTGGTAACGGCCATCGCGGGGCACATGCCGAGCAGCTGGGAAAACACGATGTTGTTGTCCCAGAGGCCGTCCTTAAGGATCTGGCGGGGTTCGATAGCCATGTCACTTCCCTTCGAGTATTTCGTCGCGGTGCGCGGCGTAGAAGCTCATGCCTTCCTTGACGGCCTTGACGACGGCGCGCGGCGTGATGGTGGCGCCGGCGAACTGGTCAAAGACGCCGCCGTCCTTCTTCACCGCCCATTTCTCGGCTGGCGGCGACTCCAGAGATTTCCCTTCAAAGTCGCGAATCCACTTCGATTTTGCGAGTTCGATCTTGTCGCCGAGGCCGGGTGTTTCCTTGTGCCGGATGACGCGCGCGCCGAGCAGGTTGCCTTTGGCGTCGACGCCGATGAGAACGATCATCTCGCCGCCGTAGCCGCGCCCGACCGTCTGGAAGACCGCGCCGGTGATGGAGCCGGCTTTGCGTGCGCGGTAGATGGTGACCGGTTTGCCGTCGTCTCCCGTGAGCGAGATCGTATCCTTGAGCAGTTCGTTATCGGCAAAACCGGCGGGCAGCACCTCGGCAAGCGAGGCCTGCAGATCGCGCTCTTCGGCTTCGACAATTTTGGGATGCGTCACCTGGTTGGCGACGACGAGCGCCGCGCTGGTCGCCAGGGCAATGAAGCCCAGCGACAGCGGTTGATACGAAAGACGGTCCCGCCATTCGGCCAATGTGCTCATGATTTCACCTTCTGCGTTGCCGGATCGAGCGGCACGCCGCGCCAGTTGCGGCCGAGGATGCGCGGACGGATGTAGCGGTCGATAACCGGCGTCATGGCGTTCATCAACAGCACGGCAAACGCCATGCCTTCCGGATAGCCACCCCAGGTGCGGATGACGTAGGTGAGAAAGCCGCAACCGGCGCCGAAGACGAGTTGCCCCACCTTCGAGTTGGGCGAGGTGACGTAATCGGTGGCGATGAAGAAGGCACCGAGCATCGCGCCGCCCGAGAGGAGGTGGCTGGTGACATCGAGATAGCGCGTCGGATCGATGCTGTGCGCGATGGCGGCTGGTAGTGAGATCCCTGCGAGCAGCGACACCGGGATGTGCCAGCTGATGATGCGCAGGAAGAGTAGTACCAGTCCGCCAGCGGCGATCAACAGCGATGCAGTTTCGCCAAGGCTACCGCTGCGCGCCCCGGACAACGCGATGCCAGGCGCGTGGGCACCGGCCAGCGAATGCATGAGGTCGATGCCGCGCGACAACTCGGTCTTGGCGAAGCCGAGCAGTGTCGCACTGGAGACGGCATCCAGACTGGGAATGCCGTTGATGGCGATGAGCAGTCCCTCGTGGAATCCCGGCGTGTTGGCGGCGGTGATCGGTAACGGGGCGACCCAGACGGTCATCTGCACGGGGAAGGAAATCAG
This sequence comes from Propionivibrio sp., assembly GCA_017990155.1. Lineage (GTDB taxonomy): Bacteria > Pseudomonadota > Gammaproteobacteria > Burkholderiales > Rhodocyclaceae > Propionivibrio. Next base: position 3,267 of record JAGNOM010000153.1, read on the forward strand.
CAGGAACACCCGCCCGACCATCGCCGGATTGAAGAGATTGAAACCGAGCCCGCCAAACACCTGCTTGGCCAGAATCGTGGCAAACAGCCCGCCGAGCACACCGATCCACCACGGCGCCCAGGGCGGTAACGAGACAGCCAGCAGCCAACCGGTGAGCAGGGCCGAGCCGTCGGATAGCGTCGGCATTACCGAGCGGTCCGCCAGCTTGAGACACAACGCCTCGCCGAACAGCGCGGAAAGCACGGTGATGATCCATAGGAAGATCGCCGGCCAGCCATAGAGCCAGAATCCATAGAGGGTTGCGGGCAGCAGGGTCGCGACGACCGTCAGCATGATGCGCGAGACGCTATTGCTCGCCAGCGCGTGGGGAGCGGTCGGCGGGACGGTAGCAATGCTGACGGTATTCATCTGGCTAACTCCGTGAGTGCGTCGTCGGATTGTTTTGATTGTTCTACCGGCGCTGCCGCTTTTACTGCTGCCTCGGCCGCCTTCTGCGCGGCACGTTCGGCCTTGCGTCGTGCGGCGGCTTCGGCCTTCTCGATCGCTTCGCGTTCGATTCGGGCGACGCGCTCGGCGGCCAGGCGTTTGGTCGCTTCGTTGCGCAGGCGGGCACGCGATTGATCGGCAAGCTCGCCCTTGGCGTGCGTGAAGTACTGCACGAGCGGGATATGCGACGGGCAAATGTAGGCACAACAGCCGCAGGCGATGCAGTCGGAAAGGCCCAGCGACTCGGCACCGCTCAGGTTTCCGGCGCGGATGTTGGCGGCCATTTCGAGCGGTAGCAGTCCCATCGGGCATGCGCTTGTGCAGGTGCCGCAGCGGATGCAGGTACCGGCCTCAGGTGTCGCGATCTCGTCTTCGTTGAAAGCCAGGATGCCGGAAGTGCCCTTGACGATCGGCACCTTGGCGTGTGGCAGCACGGCCCCCATCATCGGCCCGCCCATGACGATACGCGCCGGTTCGCTCTTGAGGCCCGCGAACGCAAGCAGGTCGGACGCCAGCGTGCCGATCGGCGCCAGGATGTTTCCCGGCTGCCAGACGGCGCCGCCGTTGAGAGTGACGATGCGGCGGATGAGCGGTTCGCCCAGGCGGATCGCGCGATGCACCGCGTTGGCCGTGCTGACGTTGTTGACGATCACGCCGACATCCGCCGCGCGGCAGTCGGAGGGCACCTCCTTGCCCGTCAGCGTCTGTATCAATTGGCGGTCCGAGCCCATCGGGTAGCGCGCCGGCGCCGGCCGCACCTTGATCTCGGGGAAGGACGCCGAGGCCCGTTTCATCGCAGCGATCGCCTCCGGTTTGTTGTCCTCAATGCCGACCAGCGCCTCGATGGCACCCATCGCATGCATCATGATGCGCACGCCGTCGATCACGCTCGCCGCAAAGTCGCGCATGACGCGGTCGTCGCACGAAAGGTAAGGTTCGCACTCGCCGCCATTGACGATCAGCGTCGTCACCTCGGAGCGCTTGCCCAGCGCCAGCTTCACGGAAGAAGGAAAGGTGGCGCCGCCGAGTCCGACGACGCCGGCAGCCGCCACGAGTTTGGTGATCTCGGCCGGCGACAACGCAAACGGATCGGCCGGGATCGGCAGTTCGACGCTCGCATCGACGCCATCCGGCTCGATGCCGATGGCGACAAAGGGCAGGCCGGAGGGGTGCGGTGCGGTGATTTCGCCGATCGACACGATTTTCCCCGAGGCCGATGCGTGTACGGGCGCGGAGATGTTGCCCTGAGCTTCGGCGATCAACTGCCCCTTGAGGATCGTCTGCCCGACCAGCACGACCGGCCTTGCCGGCTGCCCGACATGCTGCTGCAGCGGGATGTACAGGCGTTTCGGCAGCGGCAGTTCGCGCAAGGGCGCATCGGCGGCCGGGCGTTTGTGGTCGTCCGGATGGACGCCCCAGCGCGGCGTATGCAGTGAATGCAGGAATTTCTCGATCAGTCCCATGGTGCGTTCCTTAGGCAGCCAGCGCCGTTTCCGGCTTCGGCCAGACCCAGTGTTGCAGGGTGACCGGGACGGGTTTCATCGTCACCGCCTCGGTCGGGCAGCGCTCGACGCAGTTGCCGCAGCCGGTGCAGGCTTCGCGGATGACGCTGTGAATCTGTTTGGCAGCGCCGATCATGGCGTCGGTCGGGCACACTTTCAGGCAGCGGCAGCAGCCGATGCAGATGTCCTCGGCGATGACAGCGATCTGCGGTCCGCTATCGGCCACGGTGGAAAGATCAAGCGAAACGCCGAGCTTCTCGGCCAACGCCGTGGCCAGCGCCTTACCGCCGGGAGGGCAACAGGAGACGGCCGCACTCCCTTCGGCAATGGCGCTGGCCGCCGCCGCACAGCCGGCCAGCCCACACTGGCCGCAGTTCGAACCGGGCATCAAAGCGACGATCTCATCGACCAGCGGATCGCCCTCGACAGCGAATTTACGCGCAGCGATCCCGAGGCCGAGGCCAAGCACGGCACCGAGCAGAGTCAAGCTGAGGATGGCGGCGATCATGGGTTTCTCCTGGGGCTTGAAGAGGCAAAGTCAAACTCCTTCAACGCAGAGAGCGCAGAGACGCAGAGATCGCTGAGAACAGACAAGAGCGAATAACGACAAGAAGGCGCGCTTGTTCTGATGAAATATCTGGATTTTTCCTCTGCGCCCTCTGCGCCCTCTGCGTCTCTGCGCTCTCTGCGTTGAAAGAGGTTTGGTGTATTCATTTGAAGCTCAACCCCGAAAAGCCCATGAACGCCAGCGACATCAGGCTGGCGAGGACGAAGGCGATGGGTGCGCCGGCGAAGGATGCCGGCACGCGGGCGAGCGCCAGTCGTTCGCGCATGCCGGCGAAGATGACCATGGCGAGGGTGAAGCCGAGCGCCGAACCGAAGTCGTAGATCAGCGTGGTGACGAAGCCGTGGCCCTCCTGCACGTTGATCAGCGCCAGGCCGAGCACCGAGCAGTTGGTGGCGATCAGCGGCAGGTAGATGCCGAGTGTCTGGTAGAGATCGGGCGCCATCTTGTGGATCACCGCTTCGGTGAATTGCACGACAGCGGCGATGACGAGAATGAAGGTGAGAATGCGCAGATAGCCGAGGCCGAGCGGCGCCAGCAGCCAGTGTTCGAGAATCCAGCTCAAGGACGCCGCCAGCACGATGACAAAGCTGGTCGCCAGCCCCATGCCGAGCGCGCTGTCGATCTTCTTGGAGACGCCCATGAACGGGCAGAGTCCGAGGAAGCGTGCCATCACGACGTTATTGACAAGTGCGGTGGAAATCAGCAGTACGAAGTATTCGCTCATGGGATTCGCCGTAACCTTTCGCCCATGGCGTATCACGATTCGTGCCAACGGGCCGGCGGACAAGCCCTGAAAGCGTGCAATGCCGCCTAAACCCGCACCGCAAAGGGGTTTTTCGGGTTGGAGGCTTTGCGGCGGGACGGTGCGCCCGATTTGCCGCGGCTGTAGCAATTCCTACACTTTGCAGGGAATACGACAGCATCGGGCCTGCTGGCGCCGGGTTTGCAGCGCGTGGCACGGTTCCTGCACCCAGTTCCCCAAAAGGGAGGAC
>JAGNOM010000154.1:0-4203 GCA_017990155.1 Propionivibrio sp.
CGACGACCCGGTTGCCGGCCTCGACCGCGCCGCCGAGCCAGACGCCGATGGCCGCGATGGCGACCATGACGATCTGGAACTGGAAGGCGTTCTCCTGCATGTGGAACAGCGAGATCAGCAACACCAGGCCGCCATCAAGCAAAATGATGGCCAGCACCGCCGCGCGCAAGCCGTGATAGAGCGCGACGCCGGCCAGCGGCAACAGCAGCAACAGGGTGATGAGCGGAAAGTGCCGGTTGATGTCGTCCGGCCAGGGGATGCCGAACACCAGCAGCAAGGCCAGCACGACAATCAGGAGTGTGCGCAGATCGGTGGACGCCTGCGCTGTCCTTGCCACTGGTGGCCTGCCGGCAGCGTGCCAGCTGCCGTAGTTCAAGTAGTGCCGGAGACCCGGTACGACGCGCACCAGCAGCAGCGGCACGAGGGTGATGATGCCGATGAAGTCACCGGTCATCCACTTGGCGAATACTTCCGTGCTCTGCTCGATTGGAATAAAACCAAGCTGGATCAGACGGTAGGTCCCCGCCAGCGCGGTCAACGCACAGGCTACCAGAGCCGCAACAAGGAACGTGACGCTATGCCCGGGACGGGTGAAATCGAGTCTGTTGCCCATCCATCGGCGCAGTGGAATGACCGCCGCCGCATTGATGCACAAGCCGGCGAACCAGCCGTAGATCAGCCAGAGCATGTCGATGGAGAAAATCTCTGGGGGCGGCGGACCTGCCAGGTGCGCGAACTGCAGCGCGCCCCAGATCATCTGTACCGTTGTTTCAAGCAGGAAACCGCGCCAACCAAGGACCAGCAGTGCGAAAAAGCGCAGACCAGCCGGCAGATACCACAAGCTGACGACGCCAAAACTATCGAGCAGGCGTGCGGAGTACCAAGTGGCAAACCAGATCGTCAGATAGATTCCGGCGAACAGCATGAAGCGTCGGGCGTTCGTGTCGTCTTGCATCAGCGACGGCGAGAGGGACGGCGAAAACTTGTTTGGCACGTGACACGCTCATGAAGAAGAGACAAGAAATCTGTCGATGTCCTGCTGGCATCGACGCAGCGACGGCTCAGTTTCCGCCGCTTTCCGGGGCGGGTCAACGCAATCGTCATGGACGCCCGCTCCCTCCCCTTCAAGGGGAAGGTCGCGAAAGCGACGTTTGCGATTGGACGGGACGGGATGGGATGGGGATGGGGCGCGAACGGCGGTTTGATCGACGAAATAGCCGCCAGATAACCCCATCCCCCTCCCGACCTCCCCCTTGAAGGGGGAGGCGTTGATGCGTGTAAGATTCCGGGCTCTTGCTCGCTTGCCGCTCCTCGTGCTGCTCCGTCTCAACACCCACCGGCGGCGTGAAGCGCTTGTTTTCCGGGCCGTCCACAAATCCTGATCGCGAAAGAATCCCGATGTATCCGATGTCTCCCTTCCCGAAAGCGTACCGGAGGGCCATTTCCTTCGGATTCATCCTCGCCTGCCTGGCCGCCGCGCCGACGCAGGCGGCCGAGGTTGCCGTCGATGTCGGCCATACGCTGGCGGCCAGCGGCGCGGTGAGCGCGCGCGGCCGGAAGGAATTCGATTTCAACCGCGTACTGGCCGAACGCGTCACGAAGTCACTGGCGGCGCGCGGACTCGGCGTACGTCCGATCAACTTCGACGGGCTGATCGCCAGCCTCGATGCGCGGCCGCAGGAAGCCGCCGGGAGCGACTTCTTCATCGCCATCCATCACGATTCGGTGCAGGCCGAGTTGCTCGAAGAATGGGAATGGGAGGGGACGCTGCAGACCTTCAGCGACCGCCATACCGGTTTCTCGATGTTTGTCTCGCGCAACAGCCCGGACCTGGAAACCAGCCTGCGCTGCGCGTCGGCGATCGGCGCGCGGATGCGGCGCATGGGCTTCGTCGGCGCGACGCATCACGCCGATTCTCTGGCCAACCGCCCGCGCCCCTACGCCGACGAGCAGAACACGGTGCACTACTACGACAATCTGGTCGTCCTCTATCGCACGACGCTGCCGGCGGTGCTGTTCGAGGCCGGCGTGATCAAGCACCGCGACGAGGAACTCGCGCTGCTCGATCCCGTCCGCCAGGAACGCATGGCCGATGCGATTGCCACCGGCATCGCGGCCTGCCTGTATGGGCGCAACCCATAATGACGATCGTTGTCACGAACGGTGCAATAAGCGCAGCGCATTGCACCAATCCACCTATCCGTCTTTCACGCGGATGTGACGAGCGTACTCACGAGGTTCTTCGTCGAATCGTCGGCGCTGCCGTAGGTGCGCAGCAGGTCCATGAGCTGGCGGAAGACCTGGGCATCGGTCGTGTCGCTGCTGGCGACCGAGGTTGCGCTCGACGTCGAGTCGGTCGAGTTCGTCGAATCGGTCGTCGAACTGGAGGAACTCGCCGGGTTGGCCTTGTCGTAGGCGATCGCTTCCTGGAAGCTGACCTTGCCGTCCTCGTTCGTGTCGGCGGCGTCGAAGTTATTCACCACGTTGCTGATCAGGCTGGCGCGCGATGAATCGGTGCCGCCGATCTCGGCCAGCTGGTCGGTCAGCTCTTCCTCGGTGAAGCCGGCGTCGTCTTCGCCCGGAGGCGGTGGAGGCGGCATCCCTCCCTGCATGCGCATCTCGTCGAACTGGCTGTCGAGCGATTCGGCGAGCTTTTGCAGGCTGGTCGTCAGCTCGTCCTGCGTAACCTTGCCGTCGCCATCGCTGTCGAGCTGGCTGAAGAGTTCGCTGGCGCTGGTGCTGCTTCCCGATGAACTGGTCGACGAGAGTGCCGATATCGCCGATGTCAGATCGCTTTGTTCGATGTAGCCCTTGCCGGTGGTGTCGAGCTTGGTGAACAGGTCCTCGGCCATCGTGCTCGCGTCGGGCCGCTGCCGCCGCTGGCTGCTCGCTTCCGAGTACAAGGAAGCGATGCTGCTCGTGCTGATGCTACTCACTGAACTCATGATGTGCTCCTGAAAAGTTGTGGAAAACCGGCGCTCGGCGGTGCGAATGGCCCGTGCGCGCCGGTGTTTCGGCTTGTTTGCAAGTTATCGGCCAGTTGACCGCGAAAATCACGGCGGAAGGTGTTAATCCGGGTAAATCTGCGTTAAGAACCAGTGGGAAAGCAGCCCTGCGTCGGCGCGTCGCTGGTGCTGCGGTCCGGGCCGCGAGAATCCGGACGCTGCCGAAGCCTGCGGCGGCAACAATGGCGGCGGACAAACTTTCAACAAATCATAGGCATAGGAATCCGTTGCCGCTTTCCCGGCAATAATCCCCTACGCCTGTAAATCCATGTAAAGCCGCGTCGCCGGAATTGCACCCAGCCGTTATCATCTCGCCCATGAACGACGCCACGACCGCCGATACTTCCGCCAGTGCCCACGTCCTGCTGGTCGACGACGATGTCGAACTGGTCGAGCTGTTGCGCGCCTATCTGGTCAGCGATGGCTTTCGCGTTTCCGTCGCCCATGACGGCGAGAGCGGCGTGCGTTCGGCGCTTGTCGAACTGCCCGACATCGCCGTCATCGACGTGATGATGCCCGGCTACAGCGGCATCGAAGTCTTGCGCCGCATCCGCGCGCGCAGCAGCCTGCCGGTGCTGATGCTGACTGCGCGCGGCGATTCGGAGAGCCGCATTCTCGGCCTTGAACTCGGCGCCGACGACTATGTCGCCAAGCCGTGCACGCCGCGCGAACTGAGCGCTCGCTTGCGCGCCATCCTGCGCCGCAGCGTGCCCAAGCTAACCGGAGACAAGAGCGCGGAAGCCGATTCGATCCGCATCGGCGAACTCGCCCTGCTCCCCGCACAACGGCGGATCACCTGGTCGGAGCAGACGCTGGCGCTGACCAACGCCGAGTTCAACCTGCTCGAAGTGCTGATCCAGAAGGCCGGGCAGGTGGTGAGCAAGGATCTGCTGTCCGAACAGGGGCTGGGGCGGCCGCATGAGCGTTACGACCGCAGTATCGACGTTCATGTGAGCAGTATCCGCCGCAAACTGCCGCCCATGCCGGACGGTCGTCCGCGCATCCAGGCGGTGTTCCGCCGGGGCTACCAGTTGCTGGTGGACTAGACGAATCCGGTTGCCATGCCCAAGCCACCCCTCGGCCGCCTGTTCTGGAAATTTTTGCTCTTCTTCTTCCTCGCGCAGACGACGGCGGTGCTCGGCATCGGTTTGGCGATCTGGGCGACGATGCCTTCCCATGAGACGTGGGCGCCGCCTCC
>JAGNOM010000154.1:4303-6790 GCA_017990155.1 Propionivibrio sp.
CGCTTCTGGCGACCTACGTCGCACGGCCGATCCGCCGCCTGCGTCAGGCGCTGCAAGCGGCCGCGGGTGGTCAGCTGGTACCGGGCGTCAGCGCCGCGATGGGCCGGCGGCGCGACGAGCTGGCCGACCTCGGTCACGATTTCGACCGCATGGCACAGCACCTCGCGCAACTGATGGAGGGCCAGCGCCGCCTGCTGCACGATGTGTCGCACGAACTGCGCTCGCCGCTGGCGCGATTGAACGCCGTCATCGGCCTGGCACGGCAGCAGCCCGAAAAGTTCGACGAGTGCCTGGCGCGCCTCGAACGCGAGTCGGTGCGCATGGATCGCCTGCTCAGCGAACTGCTCACGCTTTCGCGCCTGGAGTCGGGAATGCTGGCGCGCGACAACGAACGCATCGAACTCGGCGAGCTATTGGCCGACGTCGTTGCCGACGCGGCGCCGGAAACCGCGCAGGCCGGCTGTCGCGTGGAACTCGACGTTGGCGCGTTCGCCGCTGGAAATCCCGGCGTCGTCTGCGGTGATGCGGAAATGCTGCACCGCGTTTTCGACAACCTGCTGCGCAATGCCCTGACGCATGCGGCGCAGGGCGGCTGGGTGGGCATCGAGGTGTCCGTTGCTGCTGGAGAAATCCGCGTGCGTGTCGAGGACCGTGGTCCGGGTGTACCCGGCGACGATCTGGCGCGACTGTTCGAGCCGTTCTACCGGGGACCGCAGCTTGCCGCGCGGATCGGCCACGGACTGGGCCTGGCCATCGCCCGGCAGATCGTCGAGAACCACCACGGACGGATCGAAGCGGCCAACCGGCCGGAAGGCGGACTGTGCGTCAGCGTTGTTCTGCCGCTCGGAGCGGCGGGTTGCGACGGCATACCGCCATCGCTGGACGGGGCTTCTACAACACCTGGTTGACGAGACGGTCGGCGCGCACGCGCGCCAGTCGGCGTAGCAGGCGTTGCACCGGCGCCGGGTAGGACTCGACCGCTTCGATCGCCTCGTGGCTGACGAGACGCTGCGTGTGCGCCATGATCCGTTCGAGTTCGGCCAGATGCTGCGGCAGCAGCAACTCCTGCGGATCTTGGATCAGCAGGCCGTTCTCGAGGTCAAGGCGCCAGGCGCGCGGATTGAGATTGTTGCCGGTCAGTAGCGCGTAGTTGCCATCGACGAGCAGGCCTTTCAGATGGAAGGTGTTGTCGTTGTGCCGCCACAGGTGCACGTTCAGCGTCCCGGCGTCGATCGCCTTCTGGTGCGCCTTGCAGAAGCGGCGCAGGTTGGCTTCGTACAGGTAGGGCAAGGCGCCGATCGTTTTGAACGGCTCTTCCGGCGGGATATAGAAATCGTTGGCCGTCTTGTCGCCGAGAATGATGGTGACGCGGCAGCCGGCCTTGATCTTCTGGTCGACCAGCCGGCGAATCGGGCCCGGCAGGTTGAAGTACGGGGTGAACACGACGAGCTGCTGCTTCGCCAGTCGGATCAGCTGCAGGATGACTGAATTCAGCTCGTTGTCGCGCACGCCGAGGCCGATCAGCGGCGTGATGCCGACTTCGCCCGGCTTGATCACTTCGTCGGCGAAGTGATAACGGGACTTGGCGAGGACGCGCCGGAACTGCGCGATGGCGCCGCGCAGCTCGACTGTTTTCGGCACCTGTCCGCTATCAAGCGGATGCACGGCCGGACTCAGGATGAAGGTCGTGTCGAGCAGTCCGGCGAGGCTGTCGGCCAACGCCGCGTCGTCGATCCGGTGGTAGCGGTCGAGACGGTAACGTTCGTGCCGTTGCAGGTAGACGTCGTTCAGGCTGGCGCCGCTGTAGAGGACGTGGTCGTCAATGACCAGGCCCTTCAAGTGCAACACACCCATCAGCTCGCGTCGCTGTACCGGCACGCCGTAGACCGTGACGCCGGGGCCGAAGCGTTCGGCCATGCTGCGATAAAGGGCGGCGTTGCCCTCCGACTTGACCTTGCCGATCAGCCCGCGTTGCGCCCGGTGCCAATCGACGAAGACCGAGACTTCGAGCTGCGGCTGCGCCTTCCTGGCGGCGTAGAGCGCCGAAAGCACTTCGCGGCCGGCGTCGTCGTCCTGCAAGTAGAGCGCGGCGATCAGGATGCGCTTCTTCGCCTGCGCGATCAGCGCGAGGATCGTTTCGCGGTAGTCCACCGGGTCGGTCAGCGTCCGCACTTTCTCGGCGGCGACCGGCAGGCATGGCATTTCGGCCAGCTTCTGCTGTTCGCCCGCACGACCGCGCAGGCGGTTCCACGCCGAGGCGAGGCCGGGGATTCGGCTTCTGGGACGGATTTTCTGTATGAGTTCCACGCGCCGGATTATACCGGTCGTTTCCGCGATTCGTTGTAGGAGCCCGGTTCACCGCACGGCAATCGCTTACACATCCATCATTTAATTGATTTCGTGGTACCAGGCTGAGATCGAGGCCGAAGGCCGAGGAGTTCAGCGCGATAGAGCGGTTTTCGGGAAGCACGGTTGCGGCGCTGGCGG
>JAGNOM010000155.1 GCA_017990155.1 Propionivibrio sp.
GAAGCTCGCGGCGTTCTGCGCGAAGATGAGCGAAAAGTTGAAGATCGAGGTCGTGCCGACGGCTTCGCCGGAAGAAACCGTGCGCGGCAGCGACATTGTCAGCACCATCACCACCGCGAGCACGCCGCTGTTTGACGCCGCCTGGCTGTCGCCCGGTACGCACATCAACGGTGCCGGTTCAAACTCGGTGATCCGGCGTGAAATTGGTGAGGATGTCCTGAAGCTTTGCCGACCGATCGTCGTCGATAGCGTCGAAACGGCGCTCAAGGAAGCCGGCGACCTGCTGCCGTTGCTGGAAAAGGGGCGCCTGAGCGAGCGCCAGATGGTCGAGTTGGGCGACGTAATCATCGGTCGTCATCCCGGCCGCACGTCAGCAGAACAGATCACGATCTTCGAGTCGCAGGGCATGGCGATCCAGGACATCGCCGTCGCCGTTCGCCTTGAAGCGATGGCGCGCGAACAAGGGCTGGGCGTCGAACTGCCTTACGGCGGCTGATCCGGGTTAAGCCGAGCGGCGCTGGACCGGATGCGCTGCAAGCGAGGTGTACATGGGCGGAACGGTGTTTTGGAACGCTGACTGGTTTCCCGAATTGCTGCTCGGTGGCGTCGTTTTCGTTGTCGGCGCCTTGCTGCTTGCGCGTCTCGCACGGCAGGTCAAACGGCGTGCGGTACGTGCGGCGAGTGAGGAATCAACCGTCAATCAGCCGGTAGGGCCGAATCACGCGGCGCTCGGAGGCGCGGCGGCGAAACCGGCCACGGAGCCCCTGCCGGCGCAGATTGGCCGTCGCCGGATCGAGAAGAAGCTCGGCAAGGGCGCGATGGGTGAGGTTTTTCTCGGGCGCGATGCGGGCACCGGCCAGCTCGCCGCAATCAAGACGTTGGCTCTGGCCCAGGCGTTCGCGCCCGACGAGCTGGCCGAGGTGCGGGCGCGTTTCTTCCGCGAGGCGGAGACGGCCGGCCGCCTGCGCCATCCAGGCATCGTTGCCATCCTCGATTCCGGCGAGGATGGCGATCTCGCCTTCATCGCCATGGAGTACCTTGCCGGCACCGACCTGCGTCCCTTCACGCGGCTCGGTCACTTGCTGTCGTTGCCTCAGGTCGCCAGGGTTGGCGCGCGGATCGCCGATGCGCTGGCTTATGCGCATGCCAATAATGTGGTCCATCGCGATGTGAAACCGGCCAACGTGATGTACGACCCGGAGAGCGATCAGGTCAAGGTGATGGATTTCGGCATCGCGCGCATTATCGATTCGTCGCGCACCAAAACGGGCATGGTCCTCGGCACGCCGAGCTACATGTCGCCCGAGCAGTTGCTTGGGAAAAAGGTCGATGGTCGTACCGATCTGTACTCGCTCGGCGTGATGCTTTATCAGATGACGTGCGGGCAACTGCCATTTGTCGGACAATCGATGGGGCAACTGATGGTTCGGATCGCCAATGAAGCGTGTCCCGACGTGCGAACAGTGAACCCTCTGGCGCCGGAAGCGCTGGCGGCGGTCGTCGAGCGGGCCACACGCAAGGAGGCGGCTCAGCGTTTCCAGACCGGCGACGAAATGGCGCGGGCGCTGCGAGCGTGTTTGGCGGAAGCGCCCGATTCGGAGATTGCGCAATAGGGAGATGACGTGGGCAACACGCGGAAGAACGTGAGCGAAGCACTCGAAATCGTCGTCAAGACCGACTCCGGGCGGGTTCGTGGGCACAATGAAGATGCGGTGTTCGCCAACCCGAATCTCGGTATCGTGATCCTGGCCGACGGCATGGGCGGCTACAACGCCGGCGAGGTCGCCAGCGGCATGGCGACGACCGTGCTCGCGTCGGAACTCGAATCTGCGTTTGCCACGACGCCGCCGCATACGCTCGACCGGGCGAGCGGCAAGTCCTACGCGCATGCATGCCTGCGCGACAAGATCGCTTCGACCAACCTGGCCATCCACGCGGCGTCGGAAAGCCAGATGCAATTCGCCGGCATGGGAACGACGCTGGTGGCCGCCCTGTTCCACAACAATCAGGTGACCGTCGCGCATGTCGGTGACTCGCGGCTCTATCGCCTGCGCGGCGGCGAGTTGAGCGTCGTCACGCGCGACCATTCTCTGCTGCAGGAACAGATCGACAGCGGCTTGATCAGCCGCGAAGACGCGCGTTATTCGCAGAACAGGAATCTGGTGACGCGGGCGCTGGGCGTCGATCCGGTGGTCGAGGCCGAGATCAACGATTATCCGGTGTTCCCGGGCGACATTTACCTGCTGTGTTCGGACGGCCTCAACGACATGGTCGAGGACGAAGAAATCCAGCTTACGCTGCAGACGCTTTCGGCGAATCTGGAGCTTGCGGCGACGCAGCTGATCGAGATGGCCAACGACAACGGTGGGCGTGATAATGTTTCCGTCATTCTGGTCAAGGTGCTGCGCGAGTTTCCTGCCGGCAAGGATGCGTGGTCGAACATGTTTGCCTGGTTCAAGGCGCGTTGAAGCGTGCCTGGCCGGGTTGCAAGGAACCAAAGGGGATTGAAAGGGATAAGCGATGGCGAAACTGATACTGAGTATGGACGGGCTGGTTCTCAAGGAAATCCCGCTGACCAAGGAGCGCATGTCGATCGGGCGCAAGCCGAATAACGACATCCAGATCGACAATCTGGCGATCAGCGGCGAGCATGCGGCGGTGGTGACCATCCTCAACGATTCATTTCTCGAAGACCTGAACAGTACCAACGGCACGCTGGTCAATGGCCAGTCGGTCAAGAAGCGTTTCCTGAAAAACGGTGACGTCGTCGAGCTCGGCAAGTACAAGCTCAAATACCTGACCGAGCAGGCCTCGCCCGATGCCCCGGACTACGAAAAGACCATGGTTTTGCGGGCGAACAGCGAGCTTCGCGCGCCGGACCTTGCCCCGCCGCCTCAGACGGTGAGCGTACCGCCGGTTCCGGAAGCGGCGCCTGCCATGGCCTCGCCGGCCGCTGTTCTGGCGGCCGCTTCCGCGGCCAATGCTCCCGCGCTGCCGCAGGGAACGGGCGCCGTCCAGTTGCTCAACGGCCCGAACGCCGGCCGCGAACTGGTGCTGACCAAGACGCTGACGACGCTCGGCAAGCCTCACGTCCAGGTGGCAGTGATTGCGCGCCGGCCGCATGGCTACTTCATCACGCATGTCGAAGGGCCGCAGTATCCGGTGGTCAACGGCAAGGCGATCGATGCCCAGGCGCATCAGCTGAGCGACCACGACATCATCGAGATCGCCGGCATCAAGATGGAGTTTTTTCTGAAGGCTTGAGCGTCACCGCCAGCCGACCCGGTACGGGTTGGGGGCGGCAGGAGAGCGCATGAGGGTACGAATACTCGGCTGCAGTGGCGGCATCGGCGGGCGGCATTTACGCACCACCTCGATGCTGGTCGACCACGACATCCTGATCGATGCCGGGACCGGCGTCGGCGAACTGTCGCTCGATGAGCTGGCACGAATCGACCATGTATTCATCACCCATTCGCACCTCGACCATATCGCGGCGCTGCCGCTATTGATCGATGCGGTGGCCGATCGCCGCGAGAGCCCGGTGATCGTGCATGCGACCGACGCGACGCTCGAGATCCTCAAGAATCACGTCTTCAACTGGGCAATCTGGCCGGATTTCAGCGAGATCGCGATTCGCGCCGACGCCGTGATGCAGTACCGTTCCATCGAAATCGGCCAGGAGACCCGTCTTGGCGAACGCGCGATTACCGCGGTGCCGGCGGTGCACGCGGTTCCTGCCGTCGGCTACCACCTCGATTCCGGCTCCGGCAGCCTCGTGTTCACCGGCGATACGACGACCAACGACGCGCTCTGGCCGCTGCTCAACGCGATCGAAAATCTGCGCTACCTGATCATCGAAACCGCCTTCTCGAACGATGAGGAGGCGCTGGCGGTGCTGTCGCGGCATCTGTGCCCGAACTTGCTGCACGCCGAGCTCGCTCAGCTCGAACGCGAGGCGGAGGTCTATATCACCCACCTCAAGCCGGGCCAGATCGAGCGCATCATGGGTGAAATCGACGCGTGCGAGCTCGTCGGCGGCCGCTTCAAGCCGGCGATGCTGCAAAACAACCAGGTTTTCGAGTTCTAGAAGTCCTGGACCATGCCCATGTGTATTCCCGAAGGCGCGTGAAATGGACGTCCTGACCAACCTGTTGCCTCGTCTCGAGCAACTCAACCAGATTGGCGCGGCGCTTTCGGACGAGCGCAACATCGACCGCCTGCTGGAGAACATTCTGCTCGCCGCGAAGGCGATCACGCATGCCGATGGCGGCTCGCTTTATCGCGTGACGGAAGACCGGAAGTCCCTGCATTTCGAGATCGTGCGCACGGCCTCGCTCGGCCTCGCGCTGGGCGGGGCCAGCGGCGACCCGATTGGCGGCAGGTTTCCCGACCTGCCGCTCTACCGCGAGAATGGCGAACCCAACAATTCTCTGGTTGCCGCGTACTCCGCGCTCAGTGCCGAGACGGTGAATATCGCCGACGCCTACGCCGAGGACGGCTTCGATTTTTCCGGCACCCGCCGCTTCGACGAGATGACCGGCTACCGTTCGCGGTCCTTCCTCACGGTGCCGATGAAGAATCACGAAAACGAGATCATCGGCGTCCTGCAACTGATCAACGCCACCGATCCGGAAGATGGTGCGGTCCGCGTTTTCTCACAGGCCGATCAGCGCCTCGCCGAATCGCTGGCCTCGCAGGCGGCCGTGGCGCTGACCAATCGTCTGCTGGTGAGCCAGTTGGAAGCGCTGTTCGAGTCGTTCATTTCGCTGATCAACCTCGCCATTGACGAAAAATCGCCGTACACCGGCGGCCACTGCCAGCGCGTTCCGTCGCTGACGATGATGCTGGCCGAAGCGGTCGTTGCCACCTGCGAAGGTCCATTGGCCGGCTTTGCCATGAGCGATGGCGACCGCTACGAACTCAAGATCGCCGGACTGCTGCATGACTGCGGCAAGGTCACAACGCCAGTGCATATCGTCGACAAGGCGACCAAGCTGCAGACCATCTTCGATCGCATCCATCTTGTCGATACGCGTTTCGAAGTGCTCCGGCGTGACGCCGAGCTCGCCATGCTGCGTGCCGTCATGGCCGGCGCCGACCGCGAAACAGCAGAGCTGCGCTTGCAGCAACAGCTTGGCGCCATCCACGGCGACCGCGAATTCCTGCGCCGCGTCAACATCGGCGTCGAGGCCATGAGCGATGAGGACCAGCGAAGAGTGCGCCGGATTGCCACGGCGTATCGCTGGATCAACGCCGAGGGTGCCGAGGCCGATTTCCTGTCGGATGACGAAGTCGAAAATCTCACGATCCGCACCGGAACGCTGACGCACAGCGAACGAGAAACGATCAACCATCACATTGTGGCGACGATCAAGATGCTTGAGTCGCTGCCCTGGCCCAAGCATCTCCGGCATGTGCCCGAGTACGCCGGCGGCCACCACGAGCGCATGGACGGCGCCGGTTACCCGAAAGGGCTGAGGCGCAGCGATATGTCGATTCAGGCACGGATCATGGGCATCGCCGACATCTTCGAGGCGCTGACCGCGCGCGACCGGCCGTACAAGCCCGGAATGAAGCTCTCGCAGGCCTTGCGCATTCTCCAGCGTTTCAGCCGCGACGGGCACATCGATCCCGACCTGTTTGAAGTCTTCGTCAAGCAAAAGGTCTATCTGAACTACGCTAACGAGTACCTCGACCCGTCGCAAATCGACCTGCTGAACTGCTGACGGCCGCGTGGCTACAGTCGGGCGGCGCTTTCACGGTAGAATCGCCCATCCCCAGATTTCTCATTCCTACGGGTTATCGCCATGTTCGTCATCGCCCCCAGCATCCTTTCCGCCGACTTCACCCGACTCGGCGCCGAAATCACCGACGTTATCGCCTCCGGTGCCGACTGGATTCACTTCGACGTGATGGACAACCACTACGTCCCGAATCTCACCGTCGGCCCGCTCGTCTGCGAGGCGATCCGTCCGCTCACCCAGGCGACGATCGACGTGCATCTGATGGTCAAGCCCGTCGATCGCATGATCCCCGACTTCGCCAAGGCTGGCGCCAACGTCATTACCTTCCACCCGGAAGCCTCGGAGCACATCGACCGCAGTCTCTCGCTGATCCGCGAGAGCGGTTGTCAGGCCGGGTTGGTCTTCAATCCGGCGACCTCGCTCGACTACCTCGACTACGTCATGGACAAGATCGACGTCATCCTCCTGATGAGCGTCAATCCGGGTTTCGGCGGGCAGAAGTTCATCCAGGCGACGATGGGCAAGCTGCGCCAGGCGCGTGCGCGCATCGGCGCCTACGAGCGTGAAAGTGGTCGCAAGATTCGCCTCGAAGTCGATGGTGGCGTCAAGGTCGACAACATTGCCGAAATCGCCCGTGCCGGCGCCGACACCTTCGTCGCCGGCTCCGCCGTTTATGGCGCCAGTCAGGCCAGCGACCCGCACCGCTACGATTCGATCATCGGTGCTCTGCGCGCCGAGTTGGCCAAGGTTTGAAGGTAGAACCGTGACTGAACGACTTGCCGTCCGCGCCGTCCTCTTTGATCTCGACGGCACGCTGCTCGACACCATTCCCGATCTGCACGCCGCCGCCTGCGCCATGTTGCGCGACATGGGAAAACCGGCCCCCGAGGTCGATGCCATCCGCAGCTACGTCGGGCGCGGTATTCCCAATCTCGTCAAACGGGCGCTGGCGGGTTCGATCGAGGTCGATGACACATTGCCACCGCCGCCCGATGCGCTAGCGAGCTTTCGCCACCACTACGCGCGCGAGAATGGCCG
>JAGNOM010000156.1 GCA_017990155.1 Propionivibrio sp.
GCGGTAGAGGTCGGCCAATTCGGCGGCACCATAGCGAGTAGCGTCCGTCAGGGTTGTGATCAAGTAATAGCTTGCTGACCGCATCCCCGGCACATTGATGGTGACCTTGATCTGGCGAAGAGTCAGGTGGGCGGGCAGTGCCAGCCACTCCTCCTTGCTGTAGCTCAGCGCCTTTTTCCACGCTGGCTTCGGCCATTGAATCAGCAAGTCATCCGGACCTAACGCCGCCACGGCCGACGCAGCGGCGACTGGGGTACGCCGCGCCAGTGTAATCACCGAATCAACCCCGCGTTGCTTGAACTGCCAGACGTCGTAGTAACTGCAAAACCCCTTGTCGCCGAGAAAAATGTCACCGGCAGCAAAACTGTCCCATTGCTGCCGCAACAAGGGCAATTCAGCGTTCTTGTGGTGACCAGCACGGTAACTCAGCAAAGCCCCTGTTTGAAGACAGAAGCAGGCGCAAATTCGTGCCTGTGGGAAGCCACAGCCGGGCTTCTGGCTTTTGGGTTGAGGCCAGTTCTTTTGGTTAGCAGGCGTATCTGCCATGCTGACTCCGGTACCGTCCACCACGACGACGCGGCGCTCTTTCCACCAGCGGCTTCGGCCTTGTATCTGCAGGTCTTCGGCAGTGTGCGCAAGAATGCTCTCCAGGTCAGTCGTATCGAGTTTGCTGCGTGCCTGGCAATACGCCGATGTTGATGGCGACGGTACGGGCATTGATCGCGTCGCAGCAAGAGCTTGAACCTTGCGAACCACTTCTTGGCAACCGCCGTCGGCGTCCAGAATCTGTGAGAAAAATGCCCAGAAGGTGTTTGCTTTACTGAACAGACGTCGCCGACTGAAGGCGCCTTCCGCTTCGTTCGCCAGCACCTTTTCAGGGATGGCATGGCCAAAGCAATCACTAAGCTGGCTGATCGAGTGTTGACGAATCCGCCCCATTTCGTCGGCCAGTTTCTGAGCTGCGGAGCGAGGTCTCCGACGAAGCGTTGAGAGGTGGAAACCGGGGAGATAAAGGCTGTTGTTTTGCATGCGCGATTATCTCATGGCACGCATTTGTCATTGTCCCAGACTCGGCGAAAAACGGCTTAACTTAGTGCCATTCGGGTCTGTCCCTGTTTTTCCGGTGCCGTTTTGTTGCCCGTTGCCTGTTTGGGGTTTTAATTTTCTGAACCGAGCTTGCTATAGGGGCTTGACGACCCGGCAGGGATTACCTACTGCCAACACACCTTCCGGTATATCCTTTACCACCACACTTCCCGCACCAATAACGGTGTTCTTTCCGATGGTTACTCCCGGACAAACAATAGCGCCACCACCTATCCACACGCTCTCACCGATTACGATTTCACGCGTAAATTCCAGTTGCTGTTTACGTACATTTGGATCTAGCGGATGCGATGCGGTATAGAGCTGCACTCGGGGGCCAATCAAGACATCGGCGCCGATTGTGATCCTATTGCCATCCAACAATACGCAGTCGTAATTTAGGTACACGTTATCGCCGAGGTAAATATTAGTGCCGATATCACAGAAAAACGGTGGCTTTATGCTTGCCCCTTTACCAACACCGCCTAGAAGCTGTCGTAGCAGCTGCTGTCTTTTTTCTTCCTCGTCAAAACCGGTGCGATTAAATCGCTCTACCAATTCCAAGGCACGATGATGTCGTTTCACCAAATCAGCATCGTGAGCATGAAATAGCTCACCGGCCATCATTTTGTCGTACATCGTCATAGTCATGATACGAAAGCAGGGGGCAGACCACGTTATTCCAAACACACCGAGGAGTGGCCCCGCAGTGTTGGACAGGATTTCGATTTTCTTAAGTGATACTTCTACCGGGTTTTAAGTTGCCGCGGCGAGCGGCAGCTTCGTGAGGTTGAAGTAGGCCATGTCGGGTGTTTTCAGTCAAGCGTTGACGCGGGCGACGACCGTTGTAGAGATCGAAATACTAGTTCAGTGCCCTCCGAGCTACGGACACCGTGTCGTAACCGTGGAGATAAACCTCTTCGCATTTCACGGATTTCCAGAGCCGTTCGACGAAGACGTTGCCGCGCCAGCAGCCCTTGCCGTCCATGCTGATCTGAATGTTGTGTTGTTCGAGTACGCTGATGAAGGCCGAACTGGTGAATTGACTGCCTTGGTCCACGTTCATGATTTCCGGCAGACCAAATTTCAGAATAGCCTCCTCCAACGCCTCGACACACGGATCGGCCGTCACCCGACTCGCTCATCGCCTTCCTGAGGTCCAACGATTAACTGGCGACACTCTGGTGCAATAGCGTGGGCGATGCCATGATTGCGCCCGCAATCGAAAGTAGCGGACGCAATCATGGGTGAAGCTGATTTCGATGTATGCCGTCACAGGTACTGCATGAGCGGCAAGCGGACGTTCGCCGCGGCGGGCAAGCTGCGGTTGATCGCGGCATGCCGCCAACCGGACGTATCGGTGTTGCGCATGGTGCTGAAGGCGAGCTTCAACGCCAACCAGTTTTCGTGCGAGCAAGCAGCGGGAGGTGGAGTCGCCACCATTAGCCATAGCCAAGGATTGACTACGATCAGTCCAGATTCTTGTCGGCGAGGAATCCGGACATCAGATCGGCGATCTCCACATTGTTAAGATCCGAGAACGGGAAGTGTGTGTTGCCGCGAATGCCGATCTCCGGCAGATGCACGACCTTCGCATCGCCGCCGTGGCGATTGATCGCTTCCACCCAAAGCCTCGCCATTGCCAGGCGCACTCGCCAGGCGTCCTGACCGGGATTGGCCATGGGTTCCTTCGGAATGAAGTCACCGTAGTAGATGACGATCGGGATTTTGGTGAGCTTGGCGAACTCTGCTTGAGGCACCGCGACCGGTTCCAGCGCGCCGGCCGAACTTGCCATCGCCGGCGGCGCTTCGCCTTCCGGGAAGACAAAGCCGCTGCCGGGTTCGTACGAGACGATCGCGCGGATACTCGGATTCTTCATCGCCGCCAGCCAGCCCATGCCGCCGCTGTGCGAGTGCGTGACGAGGATGCCGGGGCCGATCTTGTCGAACAGGGCAGAAACCGCATCACTGGTCACCTTGACGTCGATCGGCCCAGTATCCGGCGTCATCGAACGGAAGTATTGATCGAGCGCCTCCTTGGAGCGCGAGAACTGCACTCCGGGGAAATAGTCGGGCCAGACGCCGACCCGGAACGTGTTGAACCAGCGCTGTTCGTCCGGTGTGGCGCTGACCGTGCCCCCGACCGTGCCTCGCCCTGCGGCGCCACGACGCGGCTGGTCGATCAGGTAGGTCGCGAATTGGCGCCGCAGAAAGAGATTCTGGTAGCCCTCGCGGCCATCGGCGGTCGTCTCCCAAGTCTTGGAAAACTGCCCGAAGCCATGCCACATCACCAGCGGCAGTTTCCGGGCGTTGACCGGCACCTGATAGAAGACCCGGGCATGATCGCCGTGCAGCGTCTGCCCACCGGAGGCCGGATTGGCTGTCTCGAAGGTGCCGGAGCTTTGGATGACCGTGCCGCCGGCGGCAAAGCTGCCCTGTTCCTGGATCATCAGGGGTTTTGTCGGCTCGCCCGGTGCGGCATGGGTCAGCGGCGACGCCGAAAGTGCCGTGAAGACCAGCGCCGCGAGGATTCGGACACTATGGCGTTTGACGTTCATGCAGTTCCTTTCATTCAAGTTTCGCGATCGAGCGCAATCTCTCGGCGACGTTACTTCAGCGGCGCCTCAACGTCGCTGAAGGCTTGCACCGCCGGCGGCAGGCGTTCGCCAAGGATTACGATGTTCGCCAGCGAAGCATTCAGCGCGGCAAGCTCGTCGGCACTGAAGGTCACCGCCGCCGCGCCGATGTTGTCGAACATGTGCGCCATCTGGGTGGTGCCGGGAATCGGCACGATCCACGGCTTCTGTGCCAGAAGCCAGGCGAGCGCGATTCGGGCGGGGGTCGTGTTCTTGCGTTCGGCCCACGTTTTCACAAGCTTTACGAGCGCCATGTTGTGCGCCCGGTTTTCGGGCGAGAAGCGGGTTTCGGTCTTGCGGAAGTCGCCGTCCGCAAAGTTGGTGTTCTGGTCAATGGCGCCGGTAAGGAAACCGACCCCGACCGGACTCCATGGCACGAAACCGATACCCAGTTCCTGGCACACGGGCAGGACTTCTTTCTCCGGGCCGCGCCAGAGCATCGAGTACTCGCTCTGGACGGCCGTCACGGGCTGTTCGGCATGCGCGCGGCGCAAGGTTTTCAGGCCCATCTCGGACAGGCCCCAGTGTAGTACCTTGCCCTGGGCCATCAGATCCTTGATCGCACCGGCCACGTCCTCGATCGGCACCTGCGGGTCGACGCGGTGCTGGTAGAGCAGATCAATGCGGTCCGTACGCAGGCGCTTGAGCGAACCTTCGACGGCGAGCTTGATATGGTCCGGGCGGCTGATCAGACCTGGCCCGCGCGCACCGGTCTTGAGATCGATGTTCCAGCCGAACTTGCTGGTGATGACAATCTTGTTGCGGAACGGCGCGATGGCTTCACCGAGAATCCGCTCGCACTCATGCGGGCCATAGGCTTCAGCAGTATCGAAGAAGGTGACGCCACGCTCATAAGCCGTGCGGACGATGTCGATCATCTCGGGCCGGGCGGGGACCGTCGTCTGGTAGGTGCGGTGCATGTTCTGGACACCGAGGCCGACACTCGAGACTTCCAGCTGGCCGAGTTTTCGCCGGGCGCTGATCTGCGCGGCGGGGGGCGACCGACCGGAATTTGCCGCACCGGGCTGTATCTGCGCCTGTGCGCAGCCGACAAGCCCAGAGCCGACAACAGCTGCGCCAGATGCGACTGCCATTGATGTGCCGATGAATTTGCGTCTTTGTTCGTCAAATACGGATTTGCTCATTTTCAACTCCTTCTTTCCATGGACTGCGGTTAAAGGTGCAGGCTCAGCGTGCGACGCCCGAATTCTCGGCGGCGCGAATAACTTCTTCCGCGTCAAGCGGCAGGACGTAACCTTGATCGACCACCTGTTTCATCGCCGATCGAACTTGCGCGACGTACGCCTTATGGCTGCCGTAACGCGTCTTCAGTTCAGCCGGGGTGAAGTCGCGGTGATGGCCGCCCAGCTGGCAAAAGATCGTTTCGCCGTTGGGTGAGAGCTCAGCCGTCGGCACAACGAATTGAGAGAGACGAACACCGCCTAGCGCGTTGCCATTCGCGTCCCGGACGACGGCACCCAAAGCGTTGCGCTCAAACGCGAGCGTTGGCGCAGCGCTCTTGCCGGTCAGAATCCATTGATGAACGGATTCGAGCGCGGCGTTGAGCACCAGTCCGGTATCGACCGTGCTGAAGAGTGGCGAGAGTTTGCATTGTTGCTGCTCAAGAACCTGCGTGAAGGACAGCGGACCGTCTTTGCCCGGGAATGACTTGTCGCGCAAGACCAGCGTGTCGACATACTTCGCGGCATACAGGGATGAATGCGACGCACCCGCCACACCCCAGACTCGCGTGTATTCCGATGTCGTCCTGGCCGGGAACAGGTCCGCCGTCGCAGGGGTGGTAACGCTGATTGCGGGCGTGTTGATATCCGGGCGCAACTGACCGGCGAGATCGAGATAGACAAATCCATCAAAGAACTTGTACAGCGGCTGGATCGCGTTGTAGTACCAAGTCAGCCTCATTGCGGACTGCGATTCGCCCAGCGCAATCACATGCTTGACGGCCAATCCGGGCATGGGCGCTGCGTCACCTGCGTTGTCCTTCAGCGCCTTGGAAACCTGCGTGAAGATGTCCCACGACAAGGGATCGCCCGGGCAAGCGATCGACGAGCCGCAATCATCGATTTTTCCGCCGCCTTGCGGGTCGGTGATATCGGCCTCGACCGACAGCGTGCCATAGCGCTCCGGGCTCCAGGTCTTGAGCCGGTCGACGCCGACACGCTGTGCAGAGACGACCGCCACCGCATATCCTTCGCGTAGCAGGTACTTGTAGGACTCCGCGAACGCAAAATCGACATCCTGCCCGGCCGTCACGTTGGCCCATTCGACGACGAGGAATCCGTTGAATTTCTCGGCTTTCGGCGCGCGCACCAGAACGCGAGTGCGGTAGGGCCAGTTGCCATCGATGATCTGTCCGGTGGTTACCGTATCTGGAAGCACCCCGCGATAGCGGTTGGCCTTACCCTCCACATAGAACTCGCGCTCGGTGTAACCGGCGGCCGCCAAATCAATCGCAGCGGCCGCCAGTGGGGTGGTGCCGGGGATCTTGATCTCAGTCAGTTGTGCGGCGGGTACTGGCAAGGACGCTGCCGGGGTATCGCTGGTCGCGGCGTGACTAAGACTGGTGCCGAGCAAGACGGCGCCGAAAATGATCGTGCGCAGATACTTCCCGAGACCGGGGCGATGCGCTTGTTTGAAATTCGTTTGGAGTTTCATCGATTGCCTGTAGTGCATTTCTGAAATGGTTTGATGTATTTGCGAAGTGCTGATTGGTTGCAGACTCGTCATTCCGACGAACGCCGGAATGACGAAGCCTTGTGCCTTTCGCCTTCAATACAACTGACGACTAGAGTGTCTTGCCGTAAAACTTCCCGAGTTTCCCCACCGCCTGATTCACGTAAGGCTGCTTCCAGTAGGTCTCGATGTGCGTCGCGCCTTCGATCAGGAACAGCTCCTTGTCCTTCGTGCCGGTGGCCTTGGCGATGGCGTCCTCGGTCATGTACAGGCTGTCGGCCTTGCTGCCGGCGATCATCAGCAACGGTT
>JAGNOM010000010.1 GCA_017990155.1 Propionivibrio sp.
ATCGCCCAGCTGCGGTCGCCGACGTTGAAGAAGGTGAGGAAGTGCTTGAATAGCGCGGCGCTGCTGGCGCGGTCGCTGTCGTCCATGGCGCGGTAGGGTTCGAAGATGCGGTCCGCGTTGCCGACCGAGAAAGCGAAGGGGTTGGGGGATTGTTCGATGCACATCACCTGCCAGAGCAGCAGGAAGGACTGAATCGCTTCGTACAGGTTGCGCGCGGGGTGTCTGGGAACGCGCTTCAGCGTCTCTTCGAGGACGATCAGTGCTTCTTTCCTTTGTCCGCACGCGGTCGCCTGCATCGCGCGGGCGAGCGCGGCGTAGCGGTCGGCGAGCAGCACGATCGATTCGAGCGAAATCTTCATTGCGTCGTAGTAGCTTTGCTTTTCTGGCGCGGCGCTCCTGCGCCTGGTGTCGATTTCGTCGATGAGTCCGGCGACACCCTTGGCGAGGGCGGGCTTGAAGTCGGGAATCAGATGCCCGGTAACCTGCTCGATGAAGAAAACGGCTTCTTCCGTGCTGTTGCCCGCCAGCGAATACGCGTGGTTCAAGGCCTGGGTGAAGGGCAGCGTCTTTTCGTAGTCGCGCAGCGAATCGATACGCTCCTGCGTGAACTCTTCGTTCGGCTCGATATCGCCGAAGACGGCGGTCGGGTCACAGTAACCGGTAAAGGAATTGACCTCGAATGTCGGGTTGATCAGCGCGTACGAACGGGCAAACGCGTCGTCCTGCGTGCCGGCGAAGATGGCTTTGTCGCTGATCGAGATCGGCAGCCGGCTCACCACCTCGCGCATGGTTTTGGCGCTTTTCAGCGCGGGGGCGAGATCGCCAAATTTGCCGTCGCATTCGCGCCGGATTTCCTTGACCAGGAACCAGCCGTCGAGCCGCTGCAGGCTCCGTTCTTCCTGAAAGCGCTGCTTCGCCAGCGCACCGATTTCTTCATTTGTGTAGATGGCATGGATGTTCATGGACGGTTTCCCCTAAGTGTGAATGACGTTGAGACCGCTGGCCTCGAAGACGGTGTTGAACAGCGCAATGGTGTGTTCGTCTACAAAAGCGTTCGCCATCGCGTACGGCAGGCCGCACTGCGCCCATTTGTCCTTCCCGTACTCGTGGTAGGCGATCAGCTCGAAGTTGGCGTGAGTCGTGTCGAATTGCCTGAAGAAGGAAGCGAAACCCTCGACGTCGGCGGCGGAATCGTTGAAGCCGCCGATCAACGGAATTCGGATCAGCAGGTTCTCGTGCTCGGCCAATGCTTTGGCAACATTCCGCTTGATCAACGCGGTGCCGACGCCGGTGGCCTCCCGCAGCCGGGCGTCGTCATGGTGTTTGAAGTCGATGATGAGGAAGTCGACCAGCGGGAACAGTTCGCCCAGTCTTCGATGCGCGCCGTTCGTTTCGATCGTCGTGTGGATGCCTTCTTCCTTGAGTCGCTGCAACAGCCGCCGCGCCGCAGCAAACTGGACGGTGACTTCGCCGCCCGACAGCGTGACGCCGCCGCCGTCGAAGTAGAGCGCGGTGCTTCGTTTGGCTTCGCTGACGATCGCCTCGACGTCGAAGGCGGCCGACGACCAGCGAATGCTATGGTTGCGATTCACGTTGATGCACTCGCACGTCGGGCAGGCGGCACAGCGGCCACGGTCGAGTGATTTCACCGCGATGGCGCCATGCGGACACACACTATCCAGAAGGTGCTCCGGCATGACCATCAACGTGCCCTTCAACGCAATCCCTTCAGGATTCGAGCACCAGCCGCAACGCATGTTGCACCCCTGCAAGTGATAGACAAGGCGATTTCCCGGCCCATCCTGGGAATAGTTGAAACCCTTCCTGAAGACATTCAGCTGCATACCGACCCCGTTGCTTCCCACCGGCGTTCGAGCGATCGCCCGTATATTGGTATTATCAACCAATACCAATAAGAATCAAGGTCAGCGTCTTTTTGGTCGCGTTGTTCGCGTGATCTGGACTTCGTTACGGTGGCAGCGCGTTTGGAAAGGTCATCCCTTTCGTTGCCGATTAACCCGCGATCAAAGAATGCCGCTGGTACGCTGTTCGGCCAGGCGCTTCTTCATATCCTGCACATCCTGCAGATGCGTTGCGCCGCGTTGCATCGATACGCAGGTCGACAAGATGTCGATCATGACCAGCGCCGCCAGGCGCGAGGTGGTCGGGGTGAAGATGTTGGTGTCTTCGAGTGTTTCGGCAATCAGGCTGACGTCGGCGTAGCGCGCGATCGGACTGTCCGAGCCGGTGATGACCAGGACCGAGGCGCCACGTTCCTTGGCGACGCGAACCGCCTCGATCAGCACGCGTGAACTGCCAGAGTATGAAATGGCGACGACCGCATCGCCCGGCTTCAGCATGCACGCCGTAATCATTTGCTGGTGCGGGTCGGCCGTCGCGCTGCACGGAACGCCGAACAGCGGGAAACGCTGTTGCGCGTCGAATGCGACGACTGCCGACGCGCCAAATCCGAAAAACTCGATCCGCACCGAGCGCATCAGCAATTCGACGGCACGCGTGACGGCCCCGCGGTCGAGTTTCCGCCGCGTGAAGTCAAGGCTCGTAATGGTGTAATCGAGAATCTTGTTGGCGACGGTCTCCGGGTCGTTGCCGCTATCCAGTGCGGAATGGATGGACATGAAACCGAGTGCCAAGCTTTGGACCATTCGAACCTTGAACTCGCGGAATCCGCTGCAGCCCAGCGTTGCGCAGAAGCGAAGCACGGTCGGGTCGCTGACTTCCACGCGCGCGCTCACGCTTGCCAGACTCGCGTGGGCAAAGAAGGTCGGATCCGCCAGGACGGCTTGCGCCATCTTCAGACTTCCTCGCTTGAGAGTCGGCTGCAGGCGAACGATTAACTCGAGAATATTGAAGTCTGTCATCACAAGAAACCATTGAGTAAGAAGGTCGGTCGCGCTCATGTGCGATCCGAAAACGATAGCGGAATGATATCGGGTGGAGAATTATCCCACACCGCTCGAAATGGGTTCCCGCCCGGGTTAT
The DNA here is from genome assembly GCA_017990155.1 of Propionivibrio sp. GTDB lineage: Bacteria > Pseudomonadota > Gammaproteobacteria > Burkholderiales > Rhodocyclaceae > Propionivibrio. The sequence continues at coordinate 3,004 of JAGNOM010000010.1, forward strand.
GAAGGCCTCGCGCACTCCTGCGGAGGAGGTGCGCCGGGCGATTTTCCGAGACCGTCCTGATAGCGCGAGTGATGCCGAAGTGTGTCATCGGAGCGGTTCAAGGGGGATTATGGCCCGGCGCGCGTCGTGCCGATCTTGAACGCCGTCCCCAGGCATGCACGAAAGAGGGCCGGATCGCCGGGCGCCACTATCGCCGACCGCGCGTCGATCGTTTCCGGTGAGACGGTGTTGAATTCAAAGAGCCCGTAGTGATGCGCAATCATCGTCTTGACGCCCGCGTCGTGGCATAAGGTGATCGCTTCGTCGAGAGTGAAATTACCCGGCACGCCATTCCCGCCACGCTCGGCGTCGCGGCCATTCACCGGGAGTAGCGCCACCTGTGGCGCCAAGTCGGCGAGCGTGTTCGCGAGGCCGGGGTAGGGGATACAGTCGCCCGAGTGATAAATGCGGAGTCCGCCAAGATCCAGGACGTAGCCCAGCCACTCGTGGTGGCCGTTGTCGTCGATCGATAGGGATTCATGTGCGGAGGCCAAAGCGGTGATCTGCAATTGCGGAAGGGGTTCGATCCAGTCGCCCGCATCCAACGGGATCAGGCGATTCATGCCAACACCGCATCGCTTGCAGGCCTCGTCGGTTGATGCGGCGGGAACGATGAAGCGCAGGCCGGGAAACGCCGCTGCCAGCGGCTGCAGCGTGTCCGGGTCCATGTGGTCCGTGTGGCGGTGTGTGCACAAGACGAGGTCTAGGCGCGTGAACTGTTCCGGCAGAATGGGTGCCGCCATCATTCGCCGATGCGTGTATCGCGTGCCCGCGTATTTGCGCGCCAGCGAATCGGAAAGGTAGGGATCGACCAGCAGACGGGACGAGCCATGAGGTGTGCCGAACTCGATGACGAAACCCGCCTGCCCCAGCCAGTACAGCACAACGTCCCCCGGTGGCGGGCGCAGGTTCGGGTCGGTCAGTTGCTCCGCAAGCGGACCGGGAAAGTCCGCTGTGCGACAGGCGACATGGTTCATGGCGGTCCAGCTACCAGCAGGTGTACCCGCCGTCCGCCAAAACGATCGAACCGGTCATCAGGCTGGCCGCGTCGCTGGCCAAGAACAGGATCACCGAGGCGACCTCGTCGACCCGGCCGAGGCGATTCATCGGCGTCCCGCCGACCCAGTGCCGGTACATTTCAGGGTCTTTGTAGACGTAGGCGTTCATCTCGGTGTCGATGTAAGTCGGCGCGACCGAATTCACGCGAACACCGCGTGCGCCCCACTCGGCGGCCAAGGATCGGGTCAGATGGTGAACCGCCGCTTTGGAGGCGTTGTAGTTGGACTGTTCCTGAGGGCGGTTGATGATGAAGCCGGACATCGAACCGACATTGACAATGCTGCCGGCGCCGCGATCGACCATGCCTTTCCCGAAAGCGCGGCAGCACCAGAAGACCCCGTTCAGGTTGACGTCGATGACTTTCTTCCAGACCTCGTCCGACATTGTCTCCGCCGGATGATTCGAGATGGCGATTCCCGCATTGTTGACCAGGACATCGACGCGTCCGTGCCGTGCCACGATGACGTCGTGAACTCGCTGAACAGCTTCGGGGTCGGTTACTTCGAGGACTTCGCCTTCCACGCTTAGACCTTTGGCCGATAGCGCGGTGACCGCGGTATCGAGCGCGTCGGCATTCATGTCGGTGAGAATTACCGTCGCGCCTGCTTCAGCGAGCGCCTCGGAGGTGGCGAGGCCAATGCCGCGTGCAGCTCCGGTTACAACCGCAATCTTGTCGTCGAGTTTGAATCGGTCGAGGTACATGGTGCCTCCTTTGTTTGGTTAAGGTTGGTAAGTGGCCAGAAGCTGTGGTGCGGCAATTTCAGACTGTCTCAGGTTCTGGCAATGCCCTTTTCGAGTAAGGGAGCAGGCAACTCAGGCTGCGAGTTCGTCCGCTTGCCCCAGAACGCGCAGCAGGTTTTCAACCGCAGCAGTCGTCGCGCGAGTCACGCTTTCTTCCGTGTAGCCGCCGATGTGACTGGTAGTGATCACGTGGGGGTGGCTCAGGAGCGGGGTCATTACCGGCGGTTCGGTGTCAAACACATCGGTCGCGTAGACGCCGACCCGTCCGCTGTCGAGCGCCGCCAGAAGGGCGGTTTCGTCGACCAGCGATGCGCGCGCGGTATTGATCACCACGGCGCCGTGGGCAAGCTGATCGAATTCGGATTTGCCCAATAGCGCGTGACCATTCGCTTGGCCCGGCGCATGCAAACTGACCACCTCGGAATCGAAAAGCAAATCCAGTTTTCGGTGCCACGAAAAATCGCCAATTGGACGAATGGGATGGACCACATAGGGATCGTAGGCGCGCACCTTCGCACCCAGTCCGCATGCCATCTTTGAGAATTCCGTTCCAATGTGGCCGTACCCGATGACGGCGACTTTTCGATTCTCGACCTCGCCTCCGATCAAGCGCGGCCACCCTCCCTTCTTGAGACCGTCGTTGGTCGGGATGATCCGCCGCATCGCACAAAGCAACAGGGCAATCGCCAGTTCGGCAACGCCTCGCGCGTTGGCGCCCTCGGCGCGGAGCACGGTGATTTTCTTTGCGTTCAGGACGGCCATTGGCAGATTGTCCACCCCCGTGCCATTGCGGCTAATGGCACGCAGTGCGTGGGCCGCTTCGATGACACGATCGGAAACTGGCTCGATACCGGCGAGCCAGCCAACGCAGGATGGGACCAGTTGCAGCAACTCCTGTTCGTTCGGAGTTTGCCCCGGAGTGCAAAACAGGAGGTCATAGCCGGCATCCTTCAACAGATTCAGTGCAGGATGCCCGTCGCGCGACAGCGCCCGCGGCGTGATCAGAATTTGTTGCGTCATGGCGTCGTTGCCTTGGTCGAGTTGCTGGCAATATTGCTGGCGGTGTTGCGAATGTGTCGGACCTGTTCGCCGGCGGCCTTGCAGAGACGGGTAATTTCTTGCCACGCTTCGCGCGCAATGGCGTCGCGTGTGGCAATCCAGGTGCCCCCCACGGCCAGTACCGACTTGATCGACAGCCAATCCGCCATGTTCTCTAGCGTCACCCCGCCGGTGGGAATAAACCGGGGCTTCAAGTGCGCGTAGGGCGCTTCGATGGAACTGAGCATCCTGGTTCCGCCGGCGGCTCCTGCCGGGAAGAACTTCATCGTAGTGATACCGGCCGCCAGGCACGCCCCGACCTCAGACGGCGTCATCACGCCCGGCGTAAACGGAAAGCTCAACGCTTTTGCCGCATCGACCACCGCCGCGTTGTAGCCGGGAGCCAGTCCAAACGTTGCTCCGGCATCGCGTGCCGCGAAGAGGCTCGGAAGGTCAAGGAGTGTCCCGGCGCCAACAAGCAGCTCGGGGCGCTGGCTCGCCATGATCTCAATGACCGCACGAGCGGCGGTCGTGCGAAAGGTGATTTCGGCACACGCGATGCCGCCTTCCAGCAACGCATCAGCCAATGGGAGCGCGTAGTCTGCGTTGTCAATGGCAATCACCGGTACGACGCCGATTTGAGCGATTTTTTCAAAGGAATCGATCACTGTTTCTCCATGTTTAGCGAAGTGCTTCAGCCGCCCTGAACGGTCGCGGGTTTTTGGTCTTGGTCGTTAGTGTTACTAACGTTAAGATATCGGCGGTTATTTAGGTTGTCAAGCGGAAAACATGAGTGTTAACTAAAGTTGTTGAAGCGATGTTGTTGGATATGGATCAAATATTTCAACTAAATTGACGAACGTGGCGATAAATTCTTGTTTTTTGGGCCGGATTCTGAAAGCATATGAGTCCTGAGTTCTGGCTCGTCTTTGAGGGTGGAAGTCAGAAAAACGATAGTGTTTTAAACGTTATTGGCAGGCGGGATTTGAGAAGGTCAGACGCAGTACGGGATCCGAAACGGAGGCTACGAATGAACCGGGACGCACTTTTTCTGGCGATCGACGTTGGTACGGGCAGCGTGCGTGCCGCGCTGGTAGATACGGCGGGAAAGATTCTGAAACTGGTCGGCCACGAACACGACCAGATCGTGCCGCAGCACGGGTGGGCGGAACAACGGCCCGCCGACTGGTGGGCGGGTACGATCGAAGTGGTCCGCAAAGCGCTCTCCGATGATCCGCGCGTTGTGCGGCGAATTGAAGCGGTCTGCGCGTGTGGGCAGATGCATGGGACCGTATTGATCGATGCTGACGGCGAACTGACCCGGGAGACGGCCCCGCTCTGGAACGACAAACGGACGATGCCGCAGGTCGCCGCCTTCAAGAAGGCTCACCCGAACTTCGACTACCTGGCGGCCACTGCAAATCCGCCGACCCCCGCATGGCCCGCCTTCAAGATGCAATGGCTCAAGGCCAACGATCCCGACGCGTACCGCCGTGCCGCAACCATCTTCATGCCAAAGGACTACATCAACTATCGACTCTGTGGCGAACGCGCCATGGATTGGACGGATGCCTCGATCAGTTTCCTGATGGACCCTGTGACACGCGACTGGTCGCCGGCGCTCATCGAGCAACTGGGCCTAGATCGGGACAAGCTGCCTTCCGTCCGATCGCCGCTCGAAATCCTCGGCCATGTTTCCAGGCGGGCGGCTGTCGAGACCGGTTTGCGGGAAGGCACGCCGGTGCTCGTCGGCGGCGGGGACTATCCTGTATCGATGATTGGCTCGGGCGTGGTAACGACAGGGCTCGGATCGGATATCACCGGGACTTCATCCATCATCACCGTCCTGGCGGACAGCCCGATGCTGCATCCGGAAGTTTCCAATGTGGCGACCACCGACGGACTCTGGGGGCGTTTCATGTTGCTGGATTCCGGCGGCGATGCGGTACGTTGGGCGCGACGTGCGTTCCATCAGGACCAGCTTTCGTATGCCGAGGTTACCCGTCACGCGGAAAACGCCGCCACCGGGTCCGATGGGTTGTTCTTTCTGCCTTACCTGAGCGGCGAGCGCTTTGGCGACCATCCGAATTCGCGTGCCCAGTTCTTTGGGCTTACCGCAAAGCACCAACTTCCCCATCTTCATCGCGCCGTGCTGGAGGGCGTCGCATTTGGCGTCAGAAAGAACATCGAGATCATTGCCTCGACCGGCGTGCGCCTGGAGCAGATCGTCGCGGCGAGTGGGGGTGCCAAGGCGGACCTGTGGCTTCAAATCAAAGCCAGCATGTACAAGACCCCGATTGTGGTGCCGGCCGAACCCGAGGGTGGCGTGATCGGTTGCGCCATGCTCGCGGCGACTGCGCTCGGGTACTTCCCTTCTTTATGCGACGCCGCGCGACGGTTTGTCCATTTTGAGCGCGAGTTTCGTCCTGACCCAAGAGCTTGCGATATCTACGATCGCATGATGCCGATCTTCGAGCGTCTCTACGCGCAGTCGCAAGGGCTTTACGATGATCTTGACCGGCTGGAAGCAATGCCTTCGTGAGTGCCGTGGCAACATTCGCGGCTGTCCTGTGGGACATGGACGGGACGTTGATCGACAGTGAGCCATTGCACTTCCGGTCGTTGGCGAGCGTGCTTGATGGTTTCGGTGTCAGGGCAGATCCCGGATTGCAGGAACGCCTCATCGGGATGAGTACTTCCGAAGTCTTTCAGTTTTGCCGTGCGGAATTCTCGCTTGAAATCACGGAATCGGAGTGGGGCCGCCGCCGTACCGATTTCTATCTTGACGGCGCGGCGAGCCTCACACCGCGCCCCGGAGCGCTTGAGGCCTTCAAAAGCCTCGCTGGGGCGGGCGTTGCACAGGCAATCGTATCGAATTCCGATCGTGTGATCGTCGACGTCAACCTGAGGGCGCTCGGCCTGGATGGGCAAAGGCCAGTCAGTATCAGCCGAAGCGACGTGGTCAAGGCCAAGCCGCATCCCGAGTCCTATTTGCTTGCCGCCAGGGCGCTCGACGTGTCCGCCGGTGCCTGCGTTGTCGTTGAAGACAGCCTTCCGGGGGTGCGCGCCGGGCGCGCGGCCGGCATGCATGTCTTGTATTGGCCGCAGGACCGCTTGGGCGCCACGGAAGATTGTCTGCTTGGCTGCAATGATGGCAGCCTCATCTGCCGGACGTTGCGCCAGCTACCGGGCATTCAACCGACGAAATTCTGACTCTGACGCGCGAGGCGGCGTCAAGCCTCGGATGGCCAGGCTCCTTGTGCGCAGATCTGCCCCCTCCATCCTCTCCGCATCCGCCGATCCACTCTTGGGCGGAGGCGCCGTCGCGGACGTCTGTCGTGAAATTTCTGTGCGCTTCTGCGGGATTGTCGGCGTAGGTTCGCCATCTTTTTGTCGGTATTCGTTTACTACCATCAAACGTTATAGTTACTAACGAAAAGATATAGTTTTGTGTTGACATCGTTAAATTTTCGGATGTAGAGTGTGTAAAACTAAATTTAAAGATTCTGCATAGCTAACTTTTATTGGCGGACAAATCCATGCGGTGGCCTGAACCTTGTACATTTGCGGTCGAACTCGATACGGGGCTGATGCTCGGGACCGGCTCGCGTTACCAGAAGCGCTTTCGCGATCTGAACGGTCTCTACGCCGACTCGACAACCTTCGATGAGCTGGTCCGGTCACGGGGTGACGAGGTCGTCTATGAGGTCACCGACCACCGGCCGAGCAGCGATCCGGGCGATCTGATTACGGGCGTAACGCGCATGTCGCCGGGCAAGGTCGGCCAGGAGTATTTCATGACGCGCGGTCATGTTCACGCCATCGTGGATCGGCCCGAGCTCTACCTTGGCTTGAAGGGCCATGGCTTGATGGTCATGGAATCCGCCGACGGGCAATCGCGCATTGTCGAAGTGAATCCGTTCACGGCCTGTTATGTGCCGCCGTACTGGATTCATCGCTCGGTCAACGTGGGCGACCAAGACCTGGTCATGCTCTTCTGCTATCCGGCCGATTCCGGCCAGGACTACGACATCATCGCCCGCTCGAACGGCATGCGCACTCGCATCGTCGACGACGGTCATGGTGGCTGGCGCAGCGTCGACAACCCGGCCTATGTTCCGCGTTCGGCTGGCGAGGTGGCATCTTTCATCGCACAGGCAGCCGGTTCGAAGGGAGTGCGCAATGACGTCTAGGGCTTATGACGCCGCGACCCGGCCGACCTTCTACTTCATCGGCGTGACCACCGGACAGAGTTCGATCATGACGGTATTTCCGGAGTGGGCGATCCGCTTCGGTCTCGGTGATGTCGTAATCAAGGGGATTGACCTGCCGCTCCACGCGCCGCGCGACGTGTACCGCGATGCCGTGGCCTTCATCAAGAACGATCCGTTGTCGGTCGGCGCACTGGTTACGACACACAAGATCGACCTGTATTCCGCCTGTCTGGATCTCTTCGACGAGATCGATCCGTTTGCCCGGGCGATGGGCGAAACCAGCTGTCTTTCGAAACGGAATGGCCGTTTCTGCTGCCACGCCAAGGATCCGATCACATCGGGTCTGTCCATCGACGGTTTTCTTCCTGCCGATCATTTCGCCAGGACCAAGGCCGAGGTGTTCTCGATGGGCGCCGGCGGCTCGACCATCGCGCTGACCTGGCACCTGATGCAGTCCAGCCGGGGCGCCAACCGGCCGTCCAGGGTGATCGTCTCCAACCGTTCGCCGGCTCGGCTTGAAGAAATTGAACGCATCCATCGCCAGCTCGATCTCGGCGTGTCCTGCGAGTACGTTGAAGCACCGAGGCCCGAGGGCAATGATGCGGTGTTGCTCCGATTGTCTCCCGGCGCGCTCGTCATCAATGCGACCGGCCTCGGAAAGGACGCGCCGGGATCGCCGCTGACGGATGCGGCCATCTTTCCCGAGCGCGCCGTGGTCTGGGATCTGAACTACCGGGGGGATCTGCTGTTCCTCGACCAGGCCCGGCGCCAGGCTGCCGCACGTCAACTCCAGATCGAAGACGGATGGACCTATTTCATTTACGGCTGGACGCGTGTCATCGCCGAGGTATTTCACGTCGACATTCCAACCGCCGGCGAGGCATTCGATGAGATTTGCCGGATCGCGGAGCAGGCTGGAAAACCCGCACTCCAGCATCAGAAATACGGAACCCAGGGCATCTCGTTCCCAACCATGGCCTGAATTCAGGTCAATTCAACCACGCAACTCAGGAGGTCAGCATGAACACTCAGCGTCGTACCTTTAGCAGTCTTGCAACCGGAGCATCCGTCAAGCGTTGGCTCGGTCTCGGTGTCACTGCAGTGGCCCTGACGGTCACGGGGTCCGCATTTGCCCAGGGGTCGGGAAGCGGCGTGTTCATGGGAACGGCGATTCGGTCCCTGGAAAACCCCTACCACGGGGTATGGGCGCGCGGTGCCCAATCCTTCGGCGATTCCGCCGGCGGGATCTCCGTCATCCAGACCTGCGAAGGGTCGAGCGAGAAGCAACTGAACGACATCAAGGCGCTGGTCGCGAAAGCCGGTAGCAACGCCGTTTTCAGCATTGATCCGAACGAATCGCCAAACGTCATCCCGATTGCCAAGGCGCTCGAGGCCGCTGGCGTGTATTTTGTGACGTACTGGAACAAGCCGGAATCAGTCAAGGTGACGGACTACCCGCACTGGGTCGCGCACATCTCCTTCTCCGGAACGGACGCCGGCGAATTCACAGCCACCGAACTGATCAAGGCCATGGGCGGCAAGGGCAAGATCGTCGCGTTGCAGGGCATGCTCGCCAACACGACGGCCATCGAACGTTATGCCGGCCTTCAGAAGGTGCTCGCCAAGAACCCGAACGTCAAGCTCGCCGCTGTCGATACGGCGGAATGGGACCGGACCAAGGCCTTCGAGAAAACGAAGAGCTTCCTGGTTTCACACCCTGACGTAGGTGGCGTCTGGGCGGCCAACGACAACATGGCCCTCGGTGCTCTGGAAGCGATCCGCGCCGCCGGTCTGGCTGGCAAGGTGCTTGTCGTCGGAACGGACGGCGTCGAAGAGATGATCAATGCGGTCAAGGCCAAAGAAGCCGCCGCCACGGTCATCAATCCCGCCTTCTGGCAAGGTGGCATGGGGCTGTCATTGGCACTCGCCGCGAAGAACGGCCAAATCGACGTCAAGAGCTTGCCGGCCGAAAAACGCGCCTTCTTCGCCAAAGCGGTCGAGGTGACCCAGGCCAACGTTGATTCGATCATCGCCACGTATGTGAAGGGCACGCCGAAATACGACTGGGGCGATTTCTACGGCTCCTACGTCGCAGCGATCAAGTAGTCCCCGCTCCCGCACTGAGTCGGTGCGGGCCGGTTTCTGGAAATTTGAGCGTAGTACCCGGTTGCCGCGAGGCCAAAGTTACCTCGCGGTGAGCCGGTCAACCCAGAGAGATTCGGAGAGCGGTATGGTTGGACAAACAGTTGCCCTGTCGACAAGAGCACAAGCCGCCCGGTATTCGTGGCCTGCACGGATCCTTTCCTTTGTTTCCAAGGGGACGCGCGGTCAGGTGGTTTCTCTGGTCCTGGTCATGTTGATCTTCGCGGTGGGAACCTCCGGGGCCTCGATCTCGCTGGTCAACATTCAAAACATCCTGAGTCTGGCCGGCATTCCCATGATCATCTGCCTGGCGATCCATCTGGTGGTGATCATCGGGGCCATGGATCTATCCACCGAGGGGGTAATTTCCCTCTGCGCGGTGACCGCCGGCTTCCTCATAAAGAATCCGTTTACCCCGTACGACGTGGGGTTCTGGGTCATTCCGATCGCCATGGTAATCGGCGGTCTGACCGGGTACGTCAATGGGGTCATCAATACCAAGATCAGGATGCCTTCGTTTATTGCAACGCTGGGCATGTGGTGGATCGCGCAGGGCATCGCCGTGATCATCGGCCGGGGCAATGCCGTCAAGATGCTGGATGTCCGATTCCAGAACATCGCCAATGGCGACATCCTGGGCATCCCCATCACCATCCTGATCGCGCTCGGCGTATTCGCGATCCTGCACATCATTCAGAAGCACACCCGCCTCGGCAAGTACATCTACGCCATCGGGGGCGACGAAACCCTTGCTCGCCAGGCCGGCATCAAGGTCGATCGCGTCAAGATCATTGTCTTCATCATCACGGGTTGCATCTACGCGCTCGCGGCGATTCTCCTCATGTCCCGCCTCGCCAGCTCCAATCCAAGAACCGGGACCAACATGCTCTTTCCGGCGATGACGGCCGTCGCCGTCGGCGGCGTTTCCTTGTCCGGCGGCGTCGGCGGTGCGCTCAACGCGGTATTCGGGACGCTGATCGTGACCGTGCTCAATAACGGCATGGTGCTGATGCAGATCAGTCCTTATGTTCAGAACGCGGTGAATGGCGTCGTTCTCATCGTGGCGGTGGCGCTCACCATCGATCGCAAGAAAATCGGAATCATCAAGTAAAGCCAAGGGCGAACGACTATGAACGAATCCGTCATGGAGATGAAGGGCGTCGGTAAGTCCTTCCCTGGCGTCACCGCCCTGAAGGGCATCGATCTGGCCATCCGGCGCAACGAGATCCTGGGACTCGTCGGCGAAAACGGCGCCGGCAAGTCGACGCTCATGAAGATCATGATGGGACTGCAGAATCCTGATGAAGGCGAATTGCTGCTGCGCGGCGAGAAAGTGCAGTTTGAAGGCCCCTCCGACGCGATTCGGCAGGGTGTCGGCATGGTCTTCCAGGAAGGCTGCATGATCCCCAACCTATCGGTGGTCGACAACCTGTTCCTCGGTAACGAAGCGAGTTTCATGCGTCTTGGTTTCATCTCGGCGGGAAAGACGGCCAAGGCCGCCCGCGAGTTGCTGTCGACCGTGGGGCTGGCCTCGCTTGATTTGCAGAGTACCGTCGGGGAACTGCCCGCCGCCACCAAGCAAATGCTTGAGATTGCCCGGCTGCTCTGGCTCTCGGCCTACTATGGGACCGAGAACCCCATTCTCATTCTCGACGAACCGACGACAGTGTTGCAGGACGCCGAAGCGGCGATCCTCTTCAAAATCCTCGGCGAACTCAAGAAGAAGGCCACCATCGTCTTCATTTCCCACCGTCTCGAAGAAGTCGTCACGCTCTCGGATCGGATCGTCGTGCTCAAGGACGGCCATCTCATGGCCGAGATGTCGCGCGGCGAGGCGGACGTCAAACGAATCGAAAACCTGATGGTCGGCCATGAAATGGCGGAAGAACACTATCGCGAATCGATGCAGACGGAGCCGACGGCCGAGGTCGTGCTCAGAGCCAAGGCGCTGAGCCTCTCCGGCCACTTCGAGAATTTTGCGCTGGAGCTTCACTCCGGTGAAATCGTCGCCCTGGTCGGGCTTCTCGGATCGGGCAAGGAAGAGGTCTGTGCCTGCCTCGGCGGATTGCGCAATGCCGATTTGGGCTCGATCGAGGTTCGCGGCAGCCCGGTGCGCTTCTCTTCGCCCAAGGATGCCATTGCCGCCGGTATCGGGTGCATCCCCATCGACCGTCGCAACGATGGCTTGGCAACCAGTCTCGATGTGATGAGCAACATCAACCTGCTTGTCCTCAGCGGGATGAGGAAAGGGCCTTTCATCATTCCCGCGCTCGAGCAAAAGAACGCCCAGCGGTGGGTGAGCGAGTGCCTGATCAAGACGCCTTCTCTGCAAACAGCCACCGGGACGCTTTCGGGCGGCAACCAGCAGAAAGTGGTTATCGCCAAGTGGCTGGCCGCCGAAGCCGGCATTCTCATCCTCGACCATCCGACGCGTGGCATCGACGTCGGGGCGAAGGACGAAATCTACCGGCGTATCCGGGAACTGGCCGCCGCCGGTCTGAGCATCATCGTGATGTGCGACACCCTGGAGGAAGACATCGGCCTCGCCAATCGAATGATCGTCATGAAGGACGGACGCGTCGTGCGCGAAATCGACTGCCCGAGCGACGCCAAACCGGCGCCAATCGACGTCATCGGCTACATCGTTTAACGCAAGGAAGGTAGAACTCATGAAACGGCCGGCTGCCATCAAACCCATCTGGATCTCGGTGGGACTATTCGTCGTTCTTGTCGGGTTCTTCACGATCGGCGACCCGAGCTTCATGTCGAGCTACAACACCCAGACCATTCTCAACGCCGCCGCCATCCTGCTGGCCGTCGGTCTCGGGCAGGTGTGCGTCATCATGACCGGTGGGATCGATCTCTCGGTCGGCAGCATCATGTCGCTCGGCGCGGTCGTCCTGATGCTTCTGCTCGACGACTTCGGCGCCTGGGCGATGCCGATCGTGCTGCTGCTCGGCGCGGCGACCGGTTACCTCAATGGTGTGATCGTGGCCAAGCTGCGGATACCTTCCTTCATCGCGACGCTTGGAACGCAGGGCATTCTCATCAGCATCACCTACCTTCTTTCAGCCGCACCGCTTTCGGCGCCGGAGAGTGCTTATGGAATTCTGGATATCGTCAATGGCAGCCTGGGGCCGGTGAAGAACGTCTGGATCATCGGCGCGGCCCTGTTCCTCGGCTTTTTCCTGATGCAGCGCTACACGAAGCTGGGCCGCAACATCATCTACCTCGGCGCGAATGAGCGGATGTCCTTTCTGTCGGGGATCGATATCGACCGCACGCGAATCCTCGCGTTCACCTTCTCCGGCTTCGGCGCGGCAGCGGCGGGGCTGATCCTCTCATCGACGCTCTATTCCGGTTACCCGACGATCGGTGGCGTCTACGTCCTCAATTCCATCGCGGTGGTGGTCGCCGGTGGCACGGCCATGACCGGCGGTGCCGGGGGTGTCGTCAACACGCTAATCGGCGCGCTGATCATGGGAATACTGAACAACGGGATGACCGTCATCGGCATCGACGTCTACGCGCAGCAGGTCTTCCTCGGCATTTTCATCGTCATGGCGGTGGCCATCACCTTTGACCGGGCGAAGCTGAGCGTCATTAAGTAAGGGAAAGCCAGGAAGGTAATGATTACTCTCGAAGAAGGTCCGACCAGGAGGCAGGATTGATGGATACGCACATGCATGCAGTCGCGGTACACGAACCGGGAAAAGTCGGTCTGGTGCAATTACCCATTCCGAAGCCCGGAGACTATGAGGCGCTGGTCAAGAGCGAGGTGGCGTATATCTGCAATGCCACCGATCGCAAGCTCATCCAGGGGCATTTTCCGGGCATGGGTTTGGAGGCCTACCCGCTCCTGCTCGGCCATGAAACCGTAGGCCGCGTTGTGGCCGTTGGTCGCAAGGTCCGCAGTTTCAAGATCGGCGACCGGGTGCTCGGGGGGCTCCTGCTCAAGCCCGAGGGGTGGGGCTCCGGCTGGGGTGGCGACTCGGAATACGTCATTGCCACCGATCACGAAACGATGGTTGCGGACGGCGTTGCCGACGAAGCGCATGGCTGGTTCGAAGTGTTCAAGATCATGACGACGGTGCCGGACGATATCAGCGTCGAGGCGGCGGGTCTTCTGGCGACCTGGCGCGAGGTCTATGCCGGGTTCTCTGATTTCCATCTCGGTGCCGGGGACGACATTCTGATCTTCGGTGGCGGCCCGGTCGGCTTGTCCTTCTGTCGCTTCGCCAAACTGCTTGGACTCGGCTGGGTGGGCGTCGTCGATACGCTCCCCTTCAAGCGCGAAAAGGCGCTGGCCATGGGAGCCGATGCCGTGTTCGCGCCTGACGATCCGGCGATCGCCGAGTTGCAAAAGACGCGTGGCAAGCCGCTCGACGCCGTGATCGATGCCGTCGGGTCGGAACGGATCATCAACGCCGCATTGCCGCTCATTCGGCTCGGCGGTTCCGTCTGCGTCTATGGCGTCCTGGCCGGTGACCGCCTGGACCTGGCGAAGGGCACCGGACCGTACAACTTCAATCTCTTCATGCACCAATGGCCGACACGCGACGCCGAAGCTGCTGCGCAGGCGCCGCTTGTTGAGTGGATTCGCGCCGGCAAACTGTCGCATGAAGACTTCAAGACCTCGGAGTTTCCGCTGCACGAGATCGAGGCGGCGCTCAAGGCGACCGAGTCGCCGACGTCGATCAAGACGATGCTTCGATTCTGAACGGAGAAACTGAGATGCTGAAACCCGAGCTGTTCATGATTTTGCCCGACTACGTGTGCACGCCCGATGGGATGGAAATCGATCGCGACGGCGACTTGATCCTGTCGTGTCCAAACTTTGCGCAGAACGATCTGAAGGGCTGCATGGTCCGCATCGACAAGGAGCGGAAGGTTAGCAAATGGTTCGACGTGCCGGTTCATCCGGAAACGGGTATCGCACGCAACATGGGCATTGCTTTCGATAAGGACGGCTATCTCTACGTTTGCGATAACCAGGGCTGGTCGGGTGATGCAAACCTCTCGTTCAAAGGCCGGGTACTCAAGATCAAGGCTGACAAGGAAGGGCGTATCGAGAGCTGCGCAGTCGTCGCCAAGAACATGGAGCACCCCAACGGCATTCGTATCAAGGGCGACTACATGTATCTGACCCAGAGTCTCCTGACCAAGGTCAAGGATCCAAGCGGCAAGCTGGTGAGCTGCGTCTATCGCTTCGGCCTCGACGAGACGGATATCGCGATCACCAACACGCTCGACGACCCGCATATCCTTACGACTTTCATCACGCAGAACTCGGACTGCCAATATGGCGCCGATGGGATCGTTTTCGACAAGCAAGGCAATCTCTACGTCGGCAACTTTGGCGATGGGGCGATTCATCGAATCACCTTCGCAGCGGACGGAAGCGCGGCGGAGAACGCCGTGTTTGCAAAGGATGCTTCCCAACTCAAGTCCACCGACGGAATGATCATGGATGACGATGGCAATATTTACGTCGCCGACTTTTCCGACAACGCGATCGCCAAGGTCCACCCGGACGGCACTGTCGAACGAATTGCGCAGAGTCCCGACTGCGACGGGCTCGATGGCGGGCTCGATCAACCGGGCGAGCCGATCCTGTGGCAGGGCGTCCTGGTCGCTTCGTGTTTCGACCTGGTGACCGACGCGGGCAAGGTCAACACCAAACACGAAATGCCGGCGACGATGGCGATGCTACGGCTCAACTAGATGTCCCAAGCCACACCCGGGCCCGACTGGATGCCACCCCGGAAAGGAGAATACTCGATCATGGTCAAAGATCATTTCCTGTTGTCAAACGGCGAGAGAATTCCGTCCATCGGTTTTGGGACGTGGAAATTGCCCGTGGGGGCAGTGGCGGAATCCGCTGTCAGAACCGCCATCGAATGCGGTTATCGATTGATCGATGCGGCTGCAATTTACGGCAACGAAAAGAGCGTTGGCACCGGGATCCGGTCGAGTGGCATCGACCGTAAGGACGTGTTTCTATCCAGCAAACTGTGGAATACCGAACACGGATATCAATCGACGCTGAATGCGTTTGAAAAGACAATCAACGATCTGCAGGTGGACTATCTGGATCTCTATCTGATCCATTGGCCAAATCCTGTCCAGTTCAGGGACTGTTACGTCGAGAAGAACGTCGAGACCTGGAAGGCCTTCGAAAAGCTCCATGCCGAAGGGAAAATCAAATCAATCGGCGTCAGCAACTTTTTCCCACGACATATCGACGAGATGCTGCCGTCGATTGACATCAAACCCATGGTCAATCAGATCGAGTTCCGGCCAAGTTGCATGCATATGGACATCGTTGACTACTGTCGATCCAACAATATTCTGATTCAGGGCTACTCCCCGCTTGCCGGCGGCCGGATCTTCAAGCTGGAAGAGTTGAAGGCAATTGCACAGAGCTGCGGGAGGCCATTGGCCCAGGTGATTCTTCGGTGGTCGCTGCAGCATGGGGTACTCCCCCTGCCAAAGTCTGAATTCCCCGGTGAGATCAAGGAAAATATTGCCGTCTATGACTTTGAGTTGAGCGATATCGACATGCGTTTGATCGACGCGGTCACGACCTGCGAAGGCCTTGGCGAGAGTGATCGCCCTGACGATCTGGAATTTTAGGACTTTCTGAACTCGCCGAGTCGCAGCGTGGGCCGTATCGCGCATGGGACCAACAGGCAGGTTGCCTGCCAAGCGCTATTCCGGAGCCCGTGACAAAACCGCCGGTGGAGCGAGTCTGCGCCTGGTGGTAAGTGAGTAATTGCTCGCCCGTTAAGTACTGTTTCATCTGGGTTTACGTGCGCAACGTAACGGCCGAAGCTTTCAAGGCAGACGATCAACGACAAAAAAATGAAAGATCCTGTCTTGAAATTCGCGTACCCCGTCCCTATTATTAGCACTCGTTAGGCGTGAGTGCTAATAACGCAGCCGATGAGTCCACTACGCAAGCCGGCTGATATTGGTCAACTTAGTAGTTACTAGTGCATAAATCCCAAGGAGAAACTGAATGAAAATCCGTCCTTTGCATGATCGCGTGATCGTCAAGCGTCTTGAAGAAGAGCGTAAGACCGCTTCCGGTATCGTCATCCCCGATGCTGCCGCCGAAAAGCCCGATCAAGGCCAGGTTTTGGCTGTTGGCCCAGGCAAGCGTGACGAGAATGGCAAGCATGTAACCCTGGACGTCAAGGTGGGTGACCGTGTGCT